>NZ_LBFB01000024.1:0-33536 GCF_013363285.1 Marinitoga sp. 1154
CAGAATCATTAGTATTATTTGAATTAGACTTAATAATACCAGCAGATTCGTAAATAATTGGAGGAACCTTAGAAATATCAGAAATCATAGAACTAGGACGACCTTTTTTTGAATGAAACACATTATCGTCATAATTAGAATCTTTATATTTTTTAACCCATCTTGCAAAAACAGAATCTGGAATAGAATACTTTTCACAAATATCTCTTTGAGTTAATGAATCATCAGAAAGATACTCTTTAACAACAGATAACTTAAATTCTGGTTCGTAATTAGTTCGTTTTCTCATAAAAAACACCCCTTTCTTTTTTTCAATTTTATGATATCACTTTCTTATTTTTTGTCCAAATCTTGTAAGGGGTGAATACGAAGTGCAATTGACGCAATATCTCAAATAAAAGAAAAGAAGTATTATGAAAAATACATAGATAATGCAAATGAAATATACTTAATAGGAGTAAATATCAATTCTGAAAAGAGAAATATTGATGATTATATTGTTGAAAAAGTTATATAAAATTAAAAATATAAATGTCGTTCCAATTATGGAATGGCATTTATTATAATATTTTTGTTTTTTATATTGATAAAAATTTTTTGACTTTTAAAGAAAAAATGATATAATTTAAATGTAGTAAATGTTAAAATTTTGTATAAAAATAATAATATAATACTAGTATCATGGAATTATAAAATAAAATATATTTATTCTATAATATTGAAAATCGGGAGTGATATAATGAAATATACAACATTAAGCGGGGATAGATCCTTATTAAGAGAATTAAAAATCATGATTGAATTATTAAATCAGAATTTTTCAATGGATGAAATAAAAAAGAAAGTTTTTGAGGAAAATTTATTTCAATATTCTTCAACGGCATCAACACAAAGGGTTTTTACAGCATTGAAAAAAAGATTAAAATACATTGACAAAGAGCTTGTTCAAATTTTCATTTCAACATCATATGATACTAAAAGAGCAATAAATTTGTATTTAATAATGAAATCAAATAAACTTATGTTTGATTTTATGTTTGAAATAATAAGAGAAAAATACCTATATAAAAATTTTAAATTAAACGATTTTGAAATAAATAACTTTTTTGAAGAAAAGAAAATCCAAATATCTGAAATTTCTAATTGGAGTGAAAAAACACTAAGAAGAACAAAAACAGAAATAAAAAAAATACTTTATGATTCAGGAATAATTAAAGATAAAAAAACAATGGAAATACAATATATTTTAATAGATGATTCTTTTAAAAAATATATAATTTCAAAGAATGAAGAAATTTTTCTTGAATGCATGGGAGTGTTATTTAGATGAAAATAGAAGAACAATTAAATAAAATCAAAAAGATTATTGAAGATAAAGATTTTTCTAAAAATAAAGGATTAGGAAATGAGATTAGTTTTTATATCTTTGATTATGATCCGAAATATGAAATGGTGGTTAGATATCATTTGGATAAGGTAATCAAAAACATAAAATCAAAAAAAATTAAAGAATTTAATTTATACCATATGCTTATAGAAATGTTAGAAAAAGAAAATTTAATAGAAGATGTAATAAATATGGAAAAAACTGAAGGAAGTGAGGAAGTTTTAAATGCCATAAAAACTTTTGCTCCACCTGATGCGTTTATTGAAAAAATCGCAGAAGAATCAAACGACTTTGAGATAATATTAATAACTGGTGTAGGGCAAATATATCCTTTTGTTAGATCGCATACAATTTTAAATAAATTGCACAGCGTAATTGAAAATAAACCTTTAATTTTATTTTATCCAGGAAAATATGATGGACAAAAGTTGGAATTATTTAATAAATTAAAAGATGATAATTATTATAGAGCATTTCCAATAATAAATTAAAGCAAGGGGGATGGAGAACGTGAAAATAAAAGATATGTTTAAGAAAGATATTACAAGATACATTAAAGGTGTAATTAAAGCTGGTCAAGAAAGTGAGGATATTATATATCAGGAGCTTGATGAATATGTTGTAACGCGAGAAATAAGGACACATTTAAGGAACTTTTATAACATTTATAACGAAAGTTTAGAGAATGAAACTGATGAGATAGGTGTATGGATATCAGGCTTTTTTGGATCAGGTAAATCTCATTTTTTAAAAATATTATCATATTTACTTTCAAATAAAGAAGTTAAAGGCAAAAAAGCCATAGAGTTCTTTAAAGAAAAAATAGAAGATGCAATGTTACTTGCGGATATAGAACGAGCAGCTTCAATAGAAACAGAAACAATATTATTTAATATTGATGCTGAAAGTTCTGCGGATGCAAAATCAGATAAAGATGCAATTGTAAAAGTATTTAGAAAAATGTTTTATAAAAATATGGGATTATATGGTGAAAATGATGAAATTACAAACCTGGAAAAATATTTGTATGAATTTGGAAAATTAGAAGAATTTAAAAACAAATATTATGAAAAAACTGGAAAAAAGTGGGAGAAAGATGGGAGACGAAAATTTCCATTTGAAAAAAATAAGGTAAAAGAAATAGTTGCAGAAATTATGAATATGACAGAAGAAGATAAAAATTTATTTGATTTTAAAAGCCTTGGAAATGATACTTCTATAAAGAATTTTGCAGAAGAAGTAAAAGATTATATTGAAAAAAAAGGTGATGATTTTCACATTATCTTTTTTGTAGATGAAGTTGGTCAATATATAGGTGATAATAATAATTTAATATTAAATCTTCAAACTCTTTCAGAAGAACTTGCAAATCACTGTCGGGGAAAGGCCTGGATAATAGTTACTTCACAAGAAGATATTGATTCTATAACGAAAGTAAGGGAAAAAGATTTTTCAAAAATACAAGCAAGATTTAAAACAAGATTAAATTTATCTTCCGTATCTGTATCTGAAGTTATTCAAAAACGTTTGCTTGAAAAAAAATCTGTTGCTGAAGATATGTTAAAAGTCTTATATGAAGAAAAAAATATACCTTTAAAAAATGCCATTAATTTCAAAAATAGCGTCAATATATTTAACGGATATTCAAATCAAGAAGAATTTGTAAATCTATATCCATTTATACCATATCAAACTAAATTGCTTCAAAAAGTTTTTGAACAGGTTAGAATTCACGGGAGCTCTGGAAAACATCTTTCAGAAGGTGAAAGATCTATGCTTTCTGCTTTTCAGGAAGCTATATTATTATATATAAATAAAGAAGAAGGGATTTTAATACCTTTTGATATATTTTATGATTCAATAGAAAATTTTCTTGCCTCTACAATAAGAAGAGTATTTGAAAATGCCATAGAGAATAATTATTTAAATGATTTTGATATCAGGATATTAAAACTTTTATTTATGTTGAGATATCTTTCAAAAGAAATGCCACCAACAATTGAAAATCTAACGACATTAATGATAGATAAAATAGATCAAGATAAAATAGAGTTAAAGAAAAAAATACAACAATCATTAATCAAACTTGAAAATCAAAATTTAATAGAAAAGAATATAGATAAATATTATTTTTTAACAGATGAAGAACAGGAAATAAATCGAGAAATAAAAAAAATGGAATTAAATCCTTTAGATGTAGATAAAAAAATTATTGAATTTATTTTTGATCAAAATAGCATCTCACAAAAAATAAGATATAACAAAGTAAATGATTTTGCGTATAGTGTAAAAATAAATGGAAGTTTAGTGAAGTACCCTAATTCAGAACTTTTTATAGAAATTATAACCTCTGATAATGAGCTTTATGATGAAGATATAAAATTGTTATCAATGAAAAATCAAAATACCCTTTATTTAAAATTAATAGATGATGAAAAATTTATTGAAGAAATAAAAACTTATTTAAAATTAGCCGAATATATTAAGAACAAAGTACATGATGACCTTTCCAAAACTTTAAAACGCGTCATTGAAGCAAAAAACAATGAAATACCTGCTAAAGAAAAAAGATTACAGTCATTATTAAAAGAAATAATAAAAAAATCAGAGTTTTATATTAATGGACAAAAAATAGATGTTTCTGGTGATTCCACTAAAAGTATTATTGAAAACGCTCTAAAAAATCTAATTGAAATAAATTATCCACGAATGAATTATATAGAACAATCTTATACAGAAAAGCTTTTAAACGCAGAACTTAAAAATTTAAAAATTGATTTAGATGGAATAGATAATTCTAATAATCCAAAAGCAATAAAAGAAGTAACGAATTACATACAATATTATTTAAGTGAAAATAGTACAGTAAAAGATATAATAGAATATTTCTCTAAAATACCTTTTGGATGGCGAAAAGAAGATATTGTTTATTGTTTGATTAAGTTATATCAAAATAAAGAGATTGAATTTAAATATAATAGAGAAAAGTTTACACACGAAAATAACGACTTTCTGGAAAAGTTGCTAAATCGATATAATGAAAAAATTGAAGTTAGAAAAAAGGAAAAAATAGATTCAAAAACGCTGCAAGATGTAAAAAAACTTTATTTAGAATTATTTGATGAATCTCTTGAAAAAGATGATACAGATGAAATTGCAGAAGTTTTAAAAGCAAAAATAAAAGATGAAATTAATACTTTGAGAAATTATTTAAAAGAGTGTGAAATTAATAAATTTCCAGGTATTGAAATAATAAATGAAGGATTAAAAATATTAAAAAGAATTTCTCTTGATTCAAATGATAAAATGCTATTTAAGACTTTCCTTGATTTAGAAAATGAAATTAATGATTGGAAAGATGAATATGAAAAAATAAAACTATTTTTAAAAGATGGAAGCAAACAAAAAGAACTATTTATTAAAGGAAGAGAATATTTGAAGGAATTAGATTCCAGAAAAATTTCTATTAATTATGATCCTGTTAAAAATGAAATAGAGGAAATAAAAAATATTATAAATAGTTCAGAGCTATATACAAAAATAAGAAATATACCTGAGTTGATTCAAAAAATTGAAAATTATGAAAAAGAGAAACTTTCCAAATTAAAAGAAGAATTCAAGATAGAATTTGAAAATGATTTTGATTCATTGCTTTCAGAAAATAACATTTCAGAAAGATTAAAAAATGAAATAAACTCAACTAAATTAAAAATATTAAATACTATTAAAAATGAAAATAATATAGTAATTTTAAAAGCAAATTACCATACATGGTTAAATAATATTAATAAATTAAAAGATAAAATTAAAGAAGAAAAAAGTAAAAGAATTTATCCTGAAATAAAAGTTAAACCTCCTGTTGTAGCAGAAAATGTAGAAATACCGATTAAAATAGTTGAATATATAGAGATTAAGGAAATTAAAAATGAAGATGATTTAGAAAAGTTTATAAATACCTTAAAACAAAATCTTTTATCAGAAATAAAAAATGGAAAAATATTAAAAATAATAGAATAATGGGGGATGGATATGGATAAAAATGCTATTAAAAAGTTTGCTATTAATGCGCGAAAAGAGTTATTAGAAAAGGTTGAACTTAAAGCTAAATTTTATGAATTAACAAAAGATTCAATAAAAAATCCTGAAGAACAAAATAAAAAAATAATTAATGGAATACCATTAAAAACTGAAGAAATAAAAGCAAGAAACAGAATAATTGAAAAAATGAATTTAGATGGATATGAGAATGTTATTGAAGAAATAGCCTATACCTGGTTTAATAGACTTATAGCAATTAAATTTATGGAAAATAATAAATATTTTCCAGATTTCTTACCTTTAGACATAAAAATTCTTTCGATTGAAAATGATATTGAGCCGGTGATAATAAAAAATCCATTTGAAATTTCCGATTATCTTAATCTTGATAGAGATGAAATAAGAATATTAGCAGGGGACTTCAATAAAAGAAATGAATTATTCAAAAAAATTATAGTAAAACTGTGTAATAAACTTCATAAATACATGCCATTTATGTTTGAAGAAATAAATGATTATACAGAATTATTATTTCCAGACAATTTATTTGGAAAAGATTCGCTTTTGGTAAAAATGTCTGAAAATATTCCAGATGAAGATTGGAAAGATGTTGAAATAATAGGGTGGCTTTATCAATTTTATATTTCAGAAAAAAAAGATGAAACAATGTCAAAGAAAAAAGCTTATAAAAAAGAAGAAATCCCTTTTGTTACTCAATTATTTACACCAGACTGGATTGTAAAATACATGACAGAAAATTCTTTAGGAAAATTATGGGTAGAAGTTAATCCTGAAACAAGTCTGAAAGAAAAATGGGAATATTTCCTCGAAGAACCAGAACAAAATGAAGAAGTTAAACAAGAACTTGAGAAAATAAGATACAAAAACGTTAAGCCTGAAGAAATAAAGGTTATAGACCCTTGTTGTGGATCAGGGCATATTTTAACATATGCATTTGATATATTATACGATATATATAAAGAAACAGGAGAATTAGAAACAGAAATTCCAAGATTGATATTGAAAAATAATCTTTTTGGTCTTGATATAGATAAACGTGCTGCACAGTTGGCATATTTTTCTTTAGTAATGAAAACAAGAAGTAAAAATAGAAGATTTTTTAGACAAAATTTTGAGATAAACATCTCAGAAATTATTGAAAGCAATGAAATTGTTGAAAACGATATCGAATTATTAACAGAAAATATGTCAAAAGAAGAAAAAGAGATCACAATTAATCTATTAGAAAAATTCAAAGATGCTAAATTGTATGGCTCTTTAATAGAAATAGAAAATATTGATTATTCTTTTATATTAGATCATTTAACTAATTTAGAAAAAAAATATGAAACTAATTTTTTTAAAAAGGATAGTGTCAATAAATTAAAGGAACTAATTTCTGAAATAATAAAAATCGCAGATATACTAAATCAAAAATATGATGTTGTAATAACGAACCCGCCGTATATTGGAAATAAATATATACACAAAGATCTGAAAAAATACCTTGAAAAAAATTATCCAGATTCAAAATCCGACTTATTTGCTGTCTTTATTGAAAGAAACTTTAAGTTTTTAAAAGAGAATGGATTTAACGCTATGATAACTATGCAATCATGGATGTTTCTTTCATCCTATGAAAAACTTAGAAAAAAAATAATTGAAAATTATACTATTTATTCATTGATTCATCTTGGTTATGGAGCTATAGGAATAGAATTTGGAACATCATCTTTTGTTGTTAGAAAAAATAAGTTAAAAAGTTATATGGGAAAATATTTTAGATTATTTAATAAAATGTCTCAGAAAATCAGATCTGAAATTTTATCTATAATATATAAAAAATCTAATAAAAAAATAAATTTTAGATTTGATTTTGATTCTTACAAAGAAGTAAAAAAAGAGATTAAAGAAAATGGAAATTTATTTAAAATAGTATATTCATTTAAACAAATCAATTTCAAAAAAATCCCAGGATCGCCTATTGCTTATTGGGTTAGTGATAAAATGGTGAAATCATTTGAAAAAGAAAAGATGTTAGGTGAATTTGCAGAACCGAGACAAGGATTAGCAACCAGTGACAATAAACGATTTTTAAGACTATGGCATGAAGTTGATATAAATAATATTGGTTTTGGTTATAGTTCAAGGGAAGAAGCAAAAAAGTCTGGTTTAAAATGGTTCCCATATAATAAGGGTGGAAACTTTAGAAAGTGGTATGGAAATCAAGAATATGTTGTAAATTGGGAAAATGATGGTTATGAAATTAGAAATTTTAGAGATTCCAAAGGAAAATTAAAGTCAAGACCTCAAAATATGAATTATTATTTCAAAGAAGGAATTACGTGGTCAGCAATTTCTTCGTCAAAACCTAGTTTTAGATATTCACCATATGGTTTTATATTTGATTCTAAAGGTCCTATGATTTTTTCGAATTCAAATATGGCAAATTATATTTTAGGTTTGTTAAATTCAAAAGTATCTTTATTAATTTTAAAAATATTAGCACCAACCATTGATTTTAACCCAGGTTCAATATCTAAAATACCTGTTTTTGAAAATAATAAAATATCGTTATTAAATAAAATTAATATATTAATAAATGAGAACATCGAAAATTCAAAAGAAGATTGGGACGATTTTGAAACTTCATGGAATTTTAAAACACATCCTTTCTTAAGATTTAAAGATGAAAGTGGAAAAATAGAAAACGCTTATTATAATTGGGAGAAATATGCAGAAGAAAGATTTTATAAACTTAAACAAAATGAAGAAGATTTAAATAAAATATTTTTAGATATATATGATCTTGCTAATGAAATATCTTATGAAGTTAAAGATGAGGATATTACTATTAGGAAAGCAGAAAGATTAAGAGATGTAAAATCATTTATTTCATATGCCGTGGGTTGCATGTTTGGAAGATATTCACCAGATAAAGAAGAATTAATTTTTGCTGGTGGAAAATTTAATATGAATGATTATCCAAATTATAAACCAGATGAAGATGGGATTTTGCCAATTCTCGATGATGATTATGGGTTTAAAGATGATATAGTGGAAAAATTTGTTAGTTTTGTTGAATATACTTTTGGAAAAGAAAATCTAAAAGAAAATTTGGAATTTATAGCAAAAACCCTAAATGAAAAATCTATTGATCCAGAAGAAACACTTAGAAAGTATTTTATTAAGAATTTTTATAAAGATCATACAAAAATTTATAAGAAAAAACCTATTTATTGGATGTTTACTTCTGGGAAAAAAGGAGCATTTAAAGTTTTAATATATATGCACAGATATAATGAAAATACAATTTCAAAAATCAGAACAGACTACTTATTTAAGATACAGAATATATATGAATCTAATTTTAAGACCATATCAAAATATTTAGAAAATCCTGTAGAACTAAGTAGAAGCAATAAGAAAAAATATGAAAGATTGCATAAAAAATTATCAGATTATATAGATGAAATAAAAGAATATGATACTAAAATCCAGCATTATGCCGATAAAAAAATAGAAATAGATCTTGATAATGGTGTTGAAGAAAACTATAAGCTATTTGAAAGTATTCTTGAAAAAATAAAATAAAGGAGTAGCAAAATATGAATATAAAAAATTTATTAGAAGAAAAATTTTCTAATAAAAATTACTATGAAAATAGAAAAATAGTCTTCTGGATAGATAAAAAAAATAGTTTTAAAGAAGAGTTTGAAACTATAGAAATAGAAAATATTAATAAAATAGTTTTAAATCAAAATAATTTTTTTACGATAAAATATTTAGTTGAAATTGAAAAACTTGAAGAAAATTTTTTGATTTATGTAAATGATTTTGATTTACATTCAAAAGAAAATTGGTTGCTTGATATATTTTTATATTCAGAAATATTTTATGCAGATAAAATTAGTTTGATAATGAATGAGTTAAATTTAAGTTCAAATTTAAGAAGTTTTGTAGAGAGAAATGAAAAGTTTTTTAAAAACAAAAACAGGATTTTAAGTTTAATATCTTTAAAAGAAGAATATTCTTCTGAATTCGAACTTACTATAGGTATGATAAGTGTATTAACAAAATTAAAAGTTATTGACCTTGAGAAAGCAATAAGAAAGATTTTATCTGAAGAATTGAATGATGAAAATAAATTGTTAGAAGATATCTTGAAATTTGTTAATAAAGATGATTTCTGGAATATATTAAAGGAACATTTTGGATATGCTGGTGAGAAAGATTTAAACCTATTTTTATATTATTTGTTTATTACAGATTTAAGCAAGCAGATAAATCCAGCACTTTTAAAAGAATATGAATCACATATTTCCAGTAAAAAGATAAATAATATCATTGTTTTTTTAAATCATTGGAGAAATTCTGAAGACAGAGAGCTGTATAAAGAGCTTTCAGCAAAAATTCAAAAAGAACTTAACCTAGATGAATATTTTAGAAAAATTAATTGTTCATTTGATGAGATTAAAAATGCGGAAACATTTAGATTTTTCGATGAAATAATTATAAATGAAATATTAGATTCTATTGATTCTGGATATTATGATTTTGAAAAATTTCTTAATGTTATAAAAATAAGAAAAGAAAATTTTTGGTATAACGAATTTTGGGAAACATATGAAGGATTGTATTATTATTTAAAAATGCTAGAATTTGAGAAAAAAACAGAGGTTTTTTTCGATAATATTGAGGAAGGTTTTGAGAAATATAAAAAGATTTATTATGAAATGGATTTTTATTACCGAAAATTTTATTTAAACTTTAATTCTAAACCAAATTCACATTTAAATAAATTCATTGAAAAAGTTGAAAATGTATATAACAAATTTACCGAAAATTTAAATGAAATGTGGGATAAACATTTATCAAAATTGAATGGAAATTGGGATATAAGTGGTGTAAACAAACAACAAGAATTGTTTTCTAAACATATTTCCAGTGAAAAAAAGACTGTGGTAATAATTTCAGATGCCTTAAGGTATGAAATTGGAGTTGAATTAAGCAAAAAATTAAAAGAATTACCAGGAAGAGTAACTATAGAAGCAATGTTAAGCGTTATACCTTCAATAACTTCTTTAGGTATGGCTGCTTTAATGCCAAATGTAAATGAAGTTGGAATTAAAAATGAAATAAAAATAAAAGATGATGGCTCAATAATTATAAATGGAAAAAGGACTTCTTCATTTGAAGATAAAACAAAATTGCTTGAAAGCAATAAACAAATAAAAATTTTTAGATATAAAGATTATAAAACACTATCTCAAAAAGAAAAAAGAGAAATTACTAAAGATAAGAAAAAGATTTTAATTTATCATAATACTGTTGACGAAGTAGGAGATAATGCAAAAAGTGAAGATGATGTATTTAAAGCTTGTGAAAAAGCAATTGATGAATTATACAATCTTGTAAAGGATCTTAAGAATAATTTGAGCATTTCTCATATTATTATTACATCTGATCATGGTTTTATATACCAATTTTCTAATCTAAGTGAATTAGATAAATTAGAAAAATTAAATATTAATCAGATAATTTTAAACAAAAGATTTATTTTATCTGATGAAAATATAAAAGCAGAATATGTTCATAAATTCTCACTTTCATATATAAATAATCCAATTTTCTGGGTTTATATTCCAAAAGGAAATTTAAGGTTTAAGATTCAAGGAAGTGGCTTTAAGTATGTTCATGGTGGTGCAACTCCCCAGGAAGTTATAATTCCATTAATAGAATATTCAGCTTCAAGAAAAGATGAAAAAGCTAAACATGTTGAAATTGAATTATTAAATCAAGAAAGAAAGGTAACTAATAATACATATATATTAAAATTTTTCCAAAAAAATCCAATTTCAAATAAATTTTTGCCTTCTGTTTATAAAGTATATTTTGAAGATAAGGATGGAAATATTATTTCAGAAATAGTTGAAATTAATGCAGATTTAGATGATTTAGATAATAGTAAAAGGATTATTTTAAAGAAAATAACTTTAAAAAGCAGTATAAGCAGAAGAATTAATGGAGTGTTGATAATAGAGGATAAAAATAAAAAAATAAAAAAAACATACAATTATGAAATTGATATAGCGTTTCCAGATGAATTTTAACGGGGGTAATAAACATGGAAATAAATGAGATGGATCTTGATGTAAAGATTAATAAATATTTTTCAGGAAGAGTTGTAAGAAAGGATTTGCCTAAATTAATAAAACAGGGAGCAAATGTTCCAATATATGTACTTGAATATTTGCTTGGTATGTACTGTGCAACAGATGATGAAGAAGCAATAGAACATG
The DNA here is from genome assembly GCF_013363285.1 of Marinitoga sp. 1154. NCBI lineage: Bacteria > Thermotogati > Thermotogota > Thermotogae > Petrotogales > Petrotogaceae > Marinitoga > Marinitoga sp. 1154. The sequence goes on from NZ_LBFB01000024.1 coordinate 11,728, forward strand.
GAATAAAAAAGGTAAAAAAAATTCTTGCTGAGAATTTTGTTCGACCAGATGAAGCAGAAAAAGTAAAGTCAAAAATCAAAGAATTAGGAAGTTATAAAATAATAGATAAGATTACTGTAAAATTAAATGAAAAAAAGGATATATATGAAGCACAATTTTCAAATCTTGGTATAAAAGAAGTTTTAATTTCTGCAGAATATATAAAAAAATATGATAAACTTCTTGCTGGCGGAATATGGGCAATTCTTGATATGGAATATTTTTATGATGAAAGAAAAGACATAAGTCCATTTCTTATTTCTTCATTAAAACCAATCCAAATGCCACATTTGGATATTAAAGAAATATTTGAAGGTAGAAAAAATTTTTCAAAAGATGAATGGATTGATATTTTACTACGTTCTGTTGGACTGGAACCAGACAATTTTGAGTATAACGTAAAATGGCATTTATTGTCTCGATTAATTCCGTTTGTGGAAAATAATTATAATATTTGTGAATTGGGACCAAGAGGTACTGGGAAATCATATGTTTATAAAGAAATATCTCCAAATAGTATTTTAATTTCTGGTGGTCAAACTACCGTTGCAAATTTATTTTATAATATGTCTACAAGAAGGATAGGCCTTGTTGGTATGTGGGATGTTGTTGCTTTTGATGAAGTAGCTGGAATAAGATTTAAAGATAAAGATGGTATACAGATTATGAAAGATTATATGTCCTCAGGTTCGTTCGCGCGTGGAAAAGAAGAAAAACAGGCTTCAGCTTCTATGGTTTTTGTTGGGAATATCAATCAAAGTATAGAAACTGTATTAAAAACATCACATCTTTTTTCTCCGTTTCCTCCTGAAATGTCAAACGATTCGGCATTTTTTGATAGAATGCATTTTTATATTCCAGGTTGGGAAATACCAAAAATGAGACCAGAATTTTTTACAGATAGATATGGTTTTATTGTTGATTATCTTGCAGAGTTTTTTAGAGAAATGAGAAAAAGAACATTTTCTGATGCTATTGATAAGTATTTTATTTTTGGTAAGGATTTGAATCAAAGAGATGTTATTGCTGTTAGAAAAACGGTCTCCGGATTAGTGAAATTAATTTATCCTAACGGTGAATTTACAAAAGAGGATATAAAAGAAATTTTAGAATATGCATTAATAGGAAGAAGAAGAGTAAAAGAACAGTTAAAAAAAATTGGTGGAATGGAATTTTATGATGTGCATTTTTCTTATAGAGATAGAGACAATAATGAAGAACATTTTATTTCAGTGCCGGAAATGGGTGGAGGAAAATTAATACCCGAAGGTAAAGAAAAACCTGGAAATATATATCTTGTAGCTCGTAACATTTCAGGAATGTTGGGAGTATATAGGCTTGAAAATAAAGTTAATTCTGGAACTGGGAAATTTTCAAAATCCGGTTTTGGCAGTTTAAGAGATGCGAAAGAGGCACTTGACATAGCATTTAATTATTTTATATCAAATTCCAAAAGAGTTTCTGCATCAATAAATACAAAAAAATTTGATTTTCTTATGCAAGTTATTGATTTGCAAGGAATAGGCATGACAGGTGATTTGTCTCTTGCAGAATTAATAGGTTTATTTTCTTCTGTTTTAGAAAAATCTGTCCTTGAAAGCTTAGTTATAACAGGAACTATGACGGTTGGTGGAACCATTAATAAACTTGATAACCTTGCAGATGTTATTCAAGTATCAGTTGATGCAGGAGCAAAAAGAATATTAATTCCTGCATCTTCTGCAGCAGACCTAGCAACGGTTCCGACAGAATTAGTTACGAAAATTCAAATGATATTTTATAATGATCCAATTGATGCTGTATTTAAGTCTTTAGGAGTCAATTGAGAAATTAAGATTTTTTGATAATATAATAATACTAAGGAGATAAAGTATGGAAATGAAAGACTTTTTAAATAATCTTGGATTAAAAATAGCAGAAGATTTAGAACGTATAGAAAATAGATATTTTACTTACCATCTTCCAAAAAATGAAGATGATGAGTCAAAAAATGTAAAAACCATTTATTTCCACGAACCAATATTAAACAATATGCAATTTTATACACAATACCCTAAAGGAATTCGCTTTGGATATACTATTGATATAAGAATTGATAAAGATGAAGAAGGTTTTATTTATATAATAGATCTCGGATTTAGTATAGTACATTCTAAACGAATAGCATTTACATTTTCAAAAAATTTTAAAGATTTAAAGTTACAATTAAAAACAAAAGAATTGATATCTTATTTGGAAAAAAAAGGGCAATATTATAGTATGATGTCCGTTAAAGAAAATAATGATCAAAAATTTATAGAAATAAATGAGGAAATCATATCAGAAATACCAAAAATTTTTCCGATAAAAGAGGGTGATTTTAGAGGATCATATTTTTCGATATTCTATGCATATTATGACGATTATTATGATTTAGAAAGTATAATTACAGATCATGAAAGATTAGCAAGGGATTTACACTATTATTTTTCTTTTTTGTATAAAGCACTATTCCCAAAAGAAGATAAAAAATATAGAGGAACAGACCAATATCGATTATTAACAAAATGGTTTAAAAAAAATAAGATAAAAAAACAATGTGAAATATTGGGTTGTGAAGAATTTTCAAACTTAGAAATTCATCATATTAAGTCTGTTAGTAATGGTGGAAAAGATGTATTAGAAAATTTAATTTGCTTATGTAAAAAGCATCATAGGGAAGTTCACAAAAATAATTCTTATATAAAAAAAGGCATATATTATGTTGGGGAAAATCAATATAAACTAAAGGATTTTACATATAATCGCTTTAATAAATTAAATTAAATTTTTTAGAATTTATTAGTTACATCATTTTCTAAAGAAGTGTGTTAATGTATTACTGGTGTATGAATACGAAAAAAAGTAGAAGTATAATTAGAATGGATGTATATATGTATACGGAGGCGATTAGATGAAAAAATTACCAATAGGAATACAGAATTACAAATGATGGAGAACATTACGTATATAATCCCTTTTCAGTATTGAAATTTTTTGATGAGAAAAGATTTAAAAATTATTGGTTTGAAAGCGGATCTCCATCATTCTTATACAATTACATAAAAGGAAAAAAAATAGAATATGAAGAACTCGTAAAAACGACAGTAAATGCAATGGATTTCTCAACAAGAGAAATAGAAGATGCCAATGCGAATATATTTTTTGCACAGGCTGGGTATTTAACATTTAAGGGAATAGAAAAGATAGGATTTGAAAATGAAATATATTTAATAGGAGTAAATATCAATTCTGAAAAGAGAAATATTGATGATTATATTGTTGAAAAAGTTATATAAAATTAAAAATATAAATGTCGTTCCAATTATGGAATGACATTTATTCTAATATTTTTGTTTTTATTATGATATAATAAAAGTATTAGATACTTTTTCAGAAGGAGATGATTTTGTGAGTAAAGTAGATAAAATATATTTTGCAGCTGGATGTTTTTGGGGAGTTGAACATTTATTCAAAAAATTAAATGGAGTTTTAGAAACCAATGTTGGATATATGGGTGGAAATTATGAAAATCCAACATATGAAAATGTTTGTACAGGCAGAACAGGACATGCTGAAACAGTCGAAATAATCTTTGATAAAGATTTAATCTCAGAAAAGGATTTAATTAAGTATTTTTTTGAAATTCATGATTTCACAGAATATAATAGGCAAGGTCCTGATATTGGAACTCAATATAGAAGTGTTATATTTTATACAAATGAAAATCAGAAAAAAATAGCAGAAGAATTAAAAAAAACTTTGTCGGAAAAATTTACTGTTGCAACATCAATTGAACCAGCAAAAGAATTTTATTTAGCTGAAGATTATCATCAGGATTATTATGATAAAACCGGAAAACAACCTTACTGCCATTATAAGAGAGAAGTTTGGATAAATTTCAAATTATAAATAAAAGCAATTTCACTTAAAATGTAAAATAGCCGTTTGGCTATTTTACATTTTCTAATTCTAATATTTCTGAAATATCTTCAACGATTTTATCTATATATTCCGGATTTTCGACGATATCAATCGTATCACCATCAACAACATATATTTTTGACTGATTATAATTATTTATCCATTCCATATAAAGGTCATCAAGTTGTTTCCAGTATTCTATAGGTACTTGCATTTCCATTTCGCGCCCTCTTTTTTTAATTCTTTTAACAACAGTATCTACACTTGTTTTTATATATATTAATAAATCAGGCTTTTTTAAAAATTCAAGCATTGTATAAAAAATCTGTCTATATGTTTGATATTCTCTTTCGCTCATTTTTCCATTGTTATATAAATTTTTTGCAAAAATCTCAGCATCTTCATATATGGATCTATCTAATATAGCATTATCTTTAGAATCTATTATTTGTTTTATACTATTAAACCTGTGAAATAAAAAAAATGTTTGTAGGTGATAAGACCATTTTTTTTGATCCTGATAAAAATCTTCCAAAAAAGGATTATCATTTACAGATTCATAATAGGGTGTGAATCCTAATCTTTCTGATAATACTCTGGTAAAAGTTGATTTGCCCGCTCCTACATTTCCTGCTAAAACTATCATTTTACCCATAATTTCCCCTCCAGATATTCAATTATTCTTTCTAATAAATGTTTTAATTGTTTTTCATCAAATACATTAAATGTATTTCCATTAATATATAAAAAATCTTTCTCATTTGAAAAATAATTTTTGTAGCCATTATCCACTAATTCAAGATATTCTCTTGCAATGACTTTTTCCATATCCCTATTTCTTCTTTTTATACGTTCCACAATAGTATCGACATCAGTATCAATATATATTAAAACTTCTGGTTTTCTGATATCTTGAGTAAGAATCTCATAAATTTTAAAAAATTTTTCCTTTTCTTTTTTATTCGTTATAGTGATATCAGCAAATATCTTATTTTTCAACATATCATAATCAGAGATCACAAGATTAGAATAATTATTTTTTTGATATTGTTTGTATCTTGATACTAAAAAAAACATTTCTGTTTGAAAACCAACATCCTCGTTTTTATATAATAGCGGTAAATAAGGATTATTTTCAAATTCTTCTAAAATTAATTCATCAGCATTGAGTTTGTAAAATAAAGCATTAGCTAGAGTAGTTTTTCCACTTCCAATATTTCCTTCAATATTTATTCTTACAGATTTTCCTTTAAAATATTCTGCTATTTTTTTCATTTTTTCCCCCTATTTGTGATATGATATTAGTAGTACCATTATATATGAAAATTATTTAATCTTTTTATATTTTTCTTTAAAATTACCACATATAGTAGTTATTTAAATCACAAATACTATTAATAGTGAGGTGTAATATGATATTTGCAAAAAACTATAGTAATAATCCAATAATATTAAAAGAAACTAATGATTTAACGTTATTAAAATCAAATTATCCTTGCAAATATTCAGAATCTTCTAAAATATTTGTGTATACTTACAATACACAATCTGATAGAACACTTCTTTTTATTCATGGTTTGGGTACAAAAAATTTAAAATATTTAAAATGGTTTCCAGAAAACTTTGCAAAAAATGGTTATAATAGTGCACTAATGATTTTACCTTATCATTTTGACAGAACCCCATCAGGTTATAAAAGTGGAGAAATGTTTTTATCAACAACGAATAATTATGTTTTAAGAGCTCGATTTGAACATTCTGTAGTAGATATACTTACAACACTAAATTATTTAAAAGAAAAGTTTAATAGCGAATTATATTTAATGGGATTTAGTTTTGGAGGGATGGTCTCAACAATAGCCTCATCATTAAGACAAGATATAAAAGGATTATCTCTGGCAGTTACAGGAGGAAATTTTTATCATATTACATGGAAAAGTTTTGTAACTGGTGTATTGAGAGTTCAATATGAAGAAAATAAAGAATGTAATCCCGAGAAGTGTAGGTTATATCATCAAAATGATTATCCAATTTATTTAAAAAAATTGGATAATCCTGAAGTGGAGTTAGATAAGGCACCAATTGCATGTTTTGAATATGATCCTTTAACTTTTGCAAAATTTGTTAAAACGCCAACAATCATGTTCAAAGCTTTGTTTGATATATTTATTCCTAAAAATTCCACAATGGATTTATATAATGCAATTAATGTTAGAAAGAAATTATATTCTATTCCAAGTGGTCATTTGACTTCTTATTTATTTAAAAGGTATATATTGAGAAAAACTTTAGACTTTTTCAAGAGGTGATTATATGAAAGTATATTTAAAAAAATGTGTTAGTTATGATAATGCAGAAGATGTATTAATTCCTATTTTAAAAAAGTATGAAGATAGATTTAGTGAGGGTGATAAAGTTTTAGTTAAACCAAATTTGTTATCTCCCAAAAGTGTTGAAAGTGGTATAACAACTCATCCCAAAATAGTCGAGGTTATATTAAAATTTTTAATTGATATTGGAACAAAACCTTATTTGGGAGATAGCCCTGCAACTGGAACTGCTCTGGAAGCTGTTAAAGCAAATGGAATATATGACGTTTGTAAAAAATTAGATGTTCCTATTGTGGAATTGGATAGTCCAGTAGAAATTGATGGCGAAAATTTTAAAGGAATTATGATATCTAAAAAAGTTTTGGAAGCAGATAAGATTGTAAATATAGCAAAATTAAAAACGCATGTACAAATGATTATGACTTTAGCAGTGAAAAATACATTTGGTTGTGTTGTTGGAAAAGAAAAATCCGCATGGCATTTTAGAGCCAAAACAAATACTAATTTTGCTAATGTTATAATAGATATACATAATATAGTAAAACCCACATTGAATATTCTGGATGGTATATTAGGAATGGAAGGTAATGGCCCAGCAAATGGTGTTCAAAAATATTTTAATGTTTTAGGTGTTTCGGAGAATGCTTATGCTCTTGATCATGCTATTATTAAATCTTTAAATATAAAAGAAAAGTATGTATATATTATAAAAGAAGCCATGAAGAGAGGTTTGATTCCTCATTACGAGATAGAATCAAATTGGGAAGGAGAACGAATAAAATTACCTTTGACAGCACCAATTTTTGAAACTGTAACCAATTTAGTAAGAATTTTCGAAAGAGTTCCTAAAATAAATAAAAATAAATGTGTAGAATGTAAACTATGTGAAACTAGATGTCCTGCAGAAGCAATTGATATTGACAATGATAAATTTATTGATTATTCAAAGTGTATCAGATGCTATGTTTGTCATGAGGTGTGTCCTCAGGATGCAATAAAATTAATAAGAAAATTAAAATAAAAAACAATGAGTCAATTAAATTGACTCATTGTTTTCTTTAAGCCTTTTAAGCTTATTCAATCTAACAGGATTTAAATAATTTAAACAACATCCACTTCCAAACATTTTAACTTTTAAATTTAATTTGCTTTCATATTCAACAATTTCATTGTATTTAGCACATTTATTATCTTCTGTTAAATATTCACATTGATTTTTTTCTTCATTCCATTTTCCATAATAACATGGTGTATGCTTACAGCAGTATCCACATTGCACACATACAGGACATTGCTGTTCTATTTTATTCATTTTTTCAAATAATTTATCAAAATCTTCGATTCCATCTAAATTATCAAAATCATCAAAAAACATAAAAACCTCCAAATTATATGGTTGAATGGGTTATTTGATCGAGTTGTGGAACTCTTTTATATAACATTGATATAATCATTGGATATAAAAAGAATTTTATAGCTAAAGATGCAATTCTTGGAGGTATTAATACAGCATACGGAACTCCCCAAAGGGAATGAATAAGGTATGGTGTTATTGAAATTCCAACTATTCCTCCAGCTAAATATGATATAGCAAAATTCCAGAATTTCACTTCTTTTTTAAACAAATAATAGAAAACTAAACCAGGTAAAAGCCCATATAATCCTGAAGTTATAGTAAAATAAGGAACATATGGACCCATTGGATTTATCCAATAGCCAAAAAAGTCCGCAAGAGCTCCAACTAAAAAACCGTACCCCGGTCCAAGCGTAAAGGCTGAGATCATAATTGGCAAAGTTCCAAAACCAATTCTTATACTTTCTACGCCAAATAAACTAAATCTAAAAGATAATAGTCTTGTTAAAATAATACTTAAAACTATAAACAAAGAACTTAAAACAAGCCTCTTAGTTTTTGTCAAGATAATAACCTCCTCTTCCAAGAGAATAACACAACTTAAAATGATTATATCAAAGTTTTTTTAATTTTTCAACTATTATATATTAGTTTTTCTTTTATAAAATATTGGATAGGATATACCAAGAATTATTGAAAATATACTTATACTTAAAAGTACAAAACCAACATTGTTTCCAAAAATTGCAGAATATCCGCTTGAAATAAAATTACCTATTGACCAGGCAAATCCCATTGAGACAGATGAAGCAAAACTTTTATTTTTAGGCATTAAAATTTGTGCTTCAACCAAATTAGCAGACATTGTCAAAAAACCAAAAGCATCAAAAGCAGAAAAAGAAACAATTCTTAATATTTCAGTGTTCATAAGAACCATAAGTATCCCCGAAATTCCCATACCTAAAAAACCAATAAGATTAATAAATTTTATTCCAAATTTATCTCTTAAATAAGTCCCATAATAATTTGTAAACATACCAATAATCATACCAATAGTTAATGTTGCACCACCAATTATTAATCCTGACCCTTTTTGATTAAGATAAATCGGAACAAAAGTATGAAAAATATTCATAATAAATCCCCTTAAAGCAACCATCAAAAATACAGGTATTAATACTAATGCGTCTTTCAAAGCAGGGAACCTTTTTTCTGCAATTTCTAATTTTTCATATTTCCATAATTTTTTATAAAAGAATATCAATAATATTCCACTAATAATACCAACATAATATAATTTGTCTATTCCAAATATTTTAACATAAGTAGTAATAAAAACAGGTCCTAAAGCTGCTCCAAATGTTCCAAAAACAGAAAACCAAGCTACATGTGTTCCTTTATTTTGCCTCCCAGCAAAACTTGCACCAACCGGATGAAAAGCAGAATTAAATAATCTAATAAAGAAAATTAAAATCAATAATACATAAAAGCTATTTACAAACCCAATTAAAGAAATTAACAAAATTTCTATAAATAATAGGAGTACAACAAAAACTCCATCTCTTTTTCTTCTATCAAAATATAAACCAAAAAAAATTTGTAAAATTGAAGAAAATGCACCAATTAGTGTAATTAATGTTGTAAAAGTCCTACTATCAATATTAAATTTATTAATAAAATAAGGCCCTAAAGGTTTAAAAAAAGAATTAAAAAAATCAGCAAAAAAATGAGCAAGAGAAATTGTAAAAGTCATATGCCTCCTCCTTATTGTTAGTATTACGAACAAATTATATCATAAAAATTTCATAATATCTATTTTTGATATTTACAGTTTTATTAAGATAAATGTAAAAAAAGGCCAATCAAATTCGATTGGCCTTTAACATTAAAAATAACATTAAAAAACTATTCTTTTTCATATGGAATACCATCTGCTGCTGGAGGTCTTGTTTTACCAACAAATCCACTAACAACAATTATAGTAATCACAAATGGTAATAAGTTTAACAATGCTTTCATTTCAGGTGGTATGTCAAGTATCGATTGTAATTGGATATTTAAAGCATCTGATGCACCAAATAGCAATGCAGCCCACATTGTTCCAACTGGATTCCAGTTACCAAGAATCATAGCAGCCAAAGCTATAAATCCTTTACCACTTGGCATATTTTCCTGGAATTGTCCTAATTCTCCTATACTCAAATATGCACCTGCAAATGCTGCTAAAACACCACTCATCAATACACCAAAATATCTAATAGCAAAAACATTTACACCAAGTGTATCTGCAGATTTTGGATTTTCCCCAACTGCACGCATTCTTAATCCTAAAGGTGTCTTATATATTAAAAACCAGCTCAAAGCAACTGCTATAAAAGCTAAATATACAAATATGCTCATTTCATCGAAAATTTGTCCGAAAAAAGGAACATCCTGAATAGCTGGTATTTTTATTTTAGGAATTTTTGCAACAAAATCAGTTTGCCCTGAATGGCCAAATATTGGTTCCATTAAAAATGCTGATAATCCTCCTGCAATAAGTATCAAAGCAGTTGCACTAACTATTTGATCCGCACTCCATCTAATTGAAACGTAAGCATGCATCCAGGCTAACATTACACCAGAAATTATAGCTCCCAACAATCCTAGCCATGGATCACCAGTATAAAATGTGAAAACAACTGCTGTAAAAGCTCCTATTTTCATTATACCTTCTAATGCAATATTTGTAACACCAGTAATTTCACTATAAACTCCACCCAATCCTGCAAATATTAAAGGTGTAGCACTCATTAACATCAATTTATAAAAAATAGGTGTCGATAAACTATAAATTATAGCTTGAAAAACATTCACTTTGATTCACCACCTTTAGGAGATGCAAATTTCATTATCAGAGTTCTAACAATTCTATCAGCAGCAACAAGGAATATAATTATACCCTGAATTATAGTAACTATATCATCAGGAACTTTTGCAAATTGCATTGCATTAGAACCTGTTCTTAATGAAGAAATTAAGAATGCTGCGAATATGATTCCAATAGGATTATTTTGTCCTATTAATGCAATTGAAATTCCGTCAAAACCTTTACCTCCACTAAAATCTCCAAAAATTCTATGATGTATTGCCATAACTTCAAGAGAACCTGCTAAACCTGCTAAAGCTCCACTAATAGCCATAGTTAAAACTATATTTTTACTTAAAGATATAGCTCCAGCTTCAGCTGCATAAGGATTAAAACCAACAGCTTTTACCTCATAACCTGTTGTTGTTTTTTCTAATAATATATAAACTAATATTGCCGCTATAATAGAAACAATAATTCCTGAAGGTAAAGTATTTGCCTGAACTGTCATTAATGGTGGAAGTTGTGCACTTTGAGCAATTTCTGGTGATTTTGGAACTCCTTGACCAACTGCCAATGGTCCTACAACAAAATAATTTGTTAAATAAACAGCTATCCAGTTGAGCATTATAGTTGTAATAACTTCATGTGCTCCTGTAGCTGCTTTCAAATAACCAGCAATTGAAGCCCAAAATGCTCCCCCCAATATACCAGCTAACATAGTAATCGGAATTGCAAAAACTGGAGAAACATTACCAAGATTTATACCCACAAATGTGGCAAATATTGCCCCCATCATCAATTGTCCTTCTGCACCAATATTAAATATACCGGCCCTGAAACCAAAGCCAACCGCTAATCCTGTTAATACAAGCGACATCATCTTAGAAATATTTGCAGCCCATGCAGCCTTTCCTCCAAAAGCTCCCTGCAACATAACCCAATAAGCGCTTAAAGGATTTTTACCTATTAATAAAATTACGATTGCTGCTATAAATAAGGCTATTATTACAGATGTTATTGGAACTAAAATACTCATTGTTTTCTTTGAGAGTTTAATTTTCAATTGAATCCCCTCCATGTGCCAGCTTTTCTTCAATTTTTATATCTTCAATTTTATGTCCTGCCATCATTAAACCGAGTTCTTCTATTGTTACTTCATTTGGTTTAACTTCTCCCATTATTTCTCCTTCATACATTACTATTATTCTATCTGATAAAGATAATACTTCTTCAAGTTCCATAGAAACTAATAGTATAGCTACATCTTTTTCTCTTAAATTTAATATTTCTTTATGAACATATTCAATGGCACCAACATCAAGACCTCTTGTAGGCTGAGCAATAACAATAAATTCCGGATTAAAACTAACTTCCCTTGCAATAACAACCTTTTGTTGATTACCTCCTGATAAATTCCCCGTTGGTATTGTTCCATCAGGTGGTCTAACATCAAACCTTTTTATTAAAATTTCCGCATTTTTATTTATTATATCGTGATTCAAAAAGCCATTTTTTGCGAAAGGTTCTTCATAATGCTTTCCTAAAATTAAATTATAATAGTTTGGAAATTCTTTTACCATAGCATATTTGTATCTATCTTCAGGAATATGACCTATGTTTCTTTCTCTTAATTCTCTAACAGTTTTTTTAGAAACATCTTCACCTTTATACAAATATTTTCCTTTTTCTATTTTTCTTAAACCTGTTAATGCCTCAACTAATTCTGTTTGCCCATTACCAGCAACACCTGCAACTCCTAACACTTCACCTTTTCTTATTTTAAAACTTATACCTCTAACTGCTTCTAAATTTCTGTTATCTTTTACCCATAAGTTTTCAACTTCAACAGCAACTTCACCAGGTTCTTTTTCTTGCTTTTCTATTCTCAACACAACTTCTCTACCAACCATCATATTGGCAAGCTCTCTGGCATTTGTATCTTTTGCAGCAACGTTACCTGTTACTTTACCTAATCGCATAACGGTTATATTGTCACTTATTTCCATAACTTCGTGTAATTTATGTGATATAAATATAATGGTTTTTCCATCTTCTTTTAATTTTCTTATTATTCCAAATAATTCCTCTGTTTCCTGTGGAGTTAATACAGCTGTAGGTTCATCTAAAATAAGTATTTCAGCACCTCTATATATTGTTTTTAATATTTCAACCCTTTGCTGCATACCAACCGGTATATCCTCTATTTTTGCATCAACATCTACAAACAAACCATATTTTTCAGAAAGCTCTTTAACTTCTTTTCTTGCCTTTTTTAAATCAAAAATCATTCCACTTTTAGGTTCAGAACCCAAAACAATATTTTCAGCAACTGTCAAGGTATCGACTAACATAAAATGCTGATGCACCATACCAATACCTGACCTTATAGCATCACCTGGACCTTTAAAAACTTTCTTTTCACCAAGAATGTAAATATCTCCGGATGTTGGTGTGTATAATCCATACAATTGATTCATTAAAGTTGATTTACCAGCACCATTTTCTCCGATAATTGAGTGAACTTCTCCCTTTTTAACAAGAAAATTAACATGATCATTTGCCAGAACTTTCGGGAAACGCTTTACTATATCTTTCATAATTACCGCATATTCCCTTTTATCTATAGAAGATAAATCTATACTCAACTTTTACACCTCCTAACATTTTCGTTTTCGCAAAGCGAAAAGAGATAACGTTTTTATTAATTTATTTTCATATAATTAATTTAATGAATTATCCTTATAAACATATTTATTTCTCTGTTTTTTTGATCCTACTAATATTAATTTTTGACATTTCATTAATAATTTGTAAATATCGAAGTGCTTCGATATTTACAAATTATTAATGTTTTAAATTTATAAATAAGGCGGGAATACCCCGCCCCTGTATTTTAAATTAAATTAAAATGGAAATTCAATATCAACTGTAAAGTTGTTTAAATCATTTTCATTATCAGGAACAACCAATAATCCTGTTTTAATTGCATAATTTAAGTACTCAACTTCAGCCAAAATTCTTGAAGGAACCATACCTTTTGTATATTTCATTGGTGATAAACTTACACCATCTTCTTGAGCACCTAATACCTGAACTCCACCTTTAAATCTGTTTCTGTAAGCATCTCTTACACCATAATATGATGCATTGTCAACTCTTTTTAAGGCACTTGCTAAAACATAACCTGGTGCCATATAATCCTGATCTGAGTCAACACCAATTGCAAAGAATCCTTCGCCCATTTCATAATATTTGTCAACAACTGTTGATAAATTTGCATCAGCATCGATACCGTATACCTTTAATGATTTTTCTTTTGCAGCATCTATAACACCGTTACCACAAGCTCCTGCTGCAGCAAATATTATATCTGCTCCTTCAGCAAATTGAGCTAATGCCATTGATTTACCTTTTGCAGCATCTGTAAATGATTCTGTGTATCCAACAACAATTTCTACATTTTCTCCATAAATATCATTGTAAGCTTTAACACCAGCAACATAACCATATCTAAATCTTTCTACTGGAGGAATAGCAATACCACCTATGAAACCAACTTTTCCTGTCTTTGTCATAGCTGCTGCTAAATAACCAACAAAAAATGCTGATTCCTGTTCTTTAAATAAATATAATTGAACATTTTTAGGAACATTTCCGCCTTCTGGTGGAGCAATGTCTATACCTATGAATTTTACGCTTGGATATTGTGGTGCAACATCAAATAATGCATTACTCATCATAAACCCAACAGCAATAACAACATCTGCTTCTTTAGCAGCATTTGATAAGTTGTCAACATAGTCACTTTGTTCTTTTGATTGAATAACCTGTGCATCTATACCATATTTATCTTTAGCTCTTAATACACCAGCCCATGCACCATCATTAAATGATTTGTCTCCTAAACCCCCTACGTCTGTAACCATAATAACTTTGAAAGCAAAAGATGAAACTACCAATGCCATTAATAAAACTAAAAGTACAGCTTTCTTCATAACCTTACCTCCCTTTATAGAATTTGATAATTTGTAATCCGCTTAAAGCGGTAAAAATTAACATCAAAATACCAAATATAATATTAACATTGAATGATTGAGCATTTAATACAGGATATTTAAATTCAGATAAAACATGAATAGTTTCTGGTTTTATAAATGATGCTATAGATGCAATAAACATTATAATTATACCAAATATTTTGAATCTTATTTTGTCGTTCAAAAAGAAATATAAAAATCCTAAAATCAATAACAATAATACTTTTGTACCCCAATCAGTAATAATTGGTTTAAGATTTATACTGGTATTTGTTTTTTCTGAAAAAACAGACAATAATTTTGGTTTGTAATTAACTAAAACGCTTGATTTTATCAATTTCTTTTCCAAAGTGTTTTTGAATAATTCTTTAAATTCCTCATCAGAATACTTAAGAATATTCGTAACGTTTTTATTATACTCTAATAAACCATTTTCTATATTTTTATATCTCTTTTCGGAATTTTTTTCAAATTCATCAAGTATCTTTTTGAATTCTGTTGTTAATTTTGTATAAGTTTCAAAATTATCAATATGCAATCCTTGAAGCAATAAGTCTACTTTAACTTTACCATCTTCGTAATTTAAATAGTCTAAAATCTTACTTTTTCCAGAATCGGTTAAAAATTTCTTTAATGCAGAATTATATATATATCTTATTGAAGAATACTCTGCAGATAATTGAGAACCTATATACGCTACATCTTTATTTACAAAAGTGTATGGGTATACTAAAATATCATTTAATAGCGTTTTTTGCATTATAGAACTATGAAAATCTGGATTATTTTCCATTCTAATTTCTTCAACATTTTTGAACAGTGGCATATTCATTAGCAATAAAATTACAACGATTAAAGAAACATTTATTATTCTTTTTAATAATGGAACGTTTCTCCCAAAAGCTTTAAAAAACATTGTAACCAATATTAATGAGAAACTTAAAAGCAAGAAAGATCCATATATAAACGAAGTAATTATATCTTTTGAAAAATCAAAATAATTTAAAATATATATGCTTTCACTAAGAGTTATTCCAAAAAATACCCATTGATATAGATTGTTCTTTTTTAACAAAAACACAATTATAATCAAAGCCAAATATACAACAAATCTGATCCACTCTTTACTTTTTTTCACTTCAGCATTGTTTAAAAATATATTTATAATTTCAAGAGTGTCTTTTTTTATTTTTTCAGGCACAAAGGATAAAACTTTGGATGCCAGATCATCAATCTCTATTTCAAGATCTTCACCAGTGATTTTCAGCTTTGATATATCTTTTATTCCATCTTCGAGAATCTTTTTATTTTCAGAAATAATATTGTCGAATAAAGTATCGGGATTGCCTTCATAAATATAATATTCTGGAGATTCTAATTTTGCACGTCTATTTTTCATCTTTATTTTTAATAAAGTCTTATTAGGAGAATCTTTAACCAAACCGAGTGAATATGCAATGGCATTTTTTATATATAAAAAACCTGTATCCTGTAAATAAGTGGAATACTTTTCTAACGCCAAATAAAACGCTGGTAATGATCTAATTGTTTCTTCTTTCAAGTTTTTTCCGGCCAAATCACTCTGTACATAAGCAAGGAACCCGGCAAATGCAATTTCTTCTTCTAAAGACTTAAATTTATGTTCTTCTGCTATAGATGATAAATGTTTTGGAATATACGATGGTCTATCCGTATATTCGGCACTCCCTACCATCTGCGACTTATAAAATTTATACAATCCCATGTTTTTCAATTCTTCAAAAAACCATTGAAAATCATTAGAGTGGCTATTATATTTCTCAATATAAGTTACATAATTCTCTTTTATATTAGCCATGTTAAGTGGATTAAGAGAAAACATACTTATACTAAGTATAGCAAAAATAATTAATAAAAAAACCTTTTTCACAAAAGCACCTCCTATAAAAATTTCGACTGCTAATAAATATTATATCATAAACTGGTGAAAAATGCATCTGGATATTATCATATTTTTTTTTAAATTTCAAGTCAGATAAATAACAGTTTTAATTAAATATAATGCATTAATTTTATCTGAGAATATTTCTTCAAAGTTTAAAGCAATTAATCCTGTTTTTTAAACTTAGAGTGATATAATATAGTAAAATAATTATATTTGACAGTTCTTTATTAAAACTGTAAACATGAGGTGATATTGTGAATATTCTTGTAACAAATGACGATGGGATTATGGCACCAGGTATTTTTATTTTGAAAAAAGAATTAGAAAAAGAGCATAATGTTTATATTGTTGCTCCAGACGTTGAAAGAAGCGCCACCGGTCATGCAATTACCATTCGTAATCCTTTATGGGCTAAAAAAATTTTTCTGAACAATGAATTTTTAGGCTATGCTGTAAATGGAACTCCAGCTGATTGTGTGAAATTAGGGTTAGAAGCAATATATAAAAATATTAATTTCGATATGGTTATTAGTGGAATAAATAAAGGTCCAAATTTAGGAACAGACTTATTATATTCTGGAACTGTTTCGGGAGCACTTGAAGGTTCCTTAAATGGTCTTCCATCAATAGCTATATCAAGTGCTAACTATCAAAATCCCAATTATGAAACAGCAGCAAAATTTCTTTTAAAATTTTTAAAAAATCATAATTTTCTTGATATGCCTGAATTCAGTGCTTTAAATATTAACGTACCAAATGTTGACTATTCAGAAATAAAAGGTTTTAAAATTACCAGACAGAGTAAAAGACGATATAGAGATTATTTTGAACCAAGAAAAGATCCATATGGAAATACTTATTACTGGATGTTAGGGGAAATAATTGAAGATGATGAAGATTTGGATTCAGATTATTTTGTATTAAAAGAGAATTATGTTTCAGTAACACCTATAAAATCTTTTTTAACAGATTTTGATTATATGAAAAAATTAAAAGAATTAGGAGGATAAAAATGAATTTAAAAGTTAGATTAATTGGTGATCCTATTTTAAGAAAAAAAGCTATCAATGTAAAAAACATAGATGAAAATTTTAGAAACTTTTTAGAAATTATGACAAATATGATGTATAAAGAAGATGGAGTTGGTTTAGCCGCACCGCAAATAGGTATTAGCAAAAGATTTTTTATAATGGACGATGGAAATAAATTACGAAAGGTTATAAATCCTGAAATTATAGAGTTTTTAGGTGAAGAAATTGTTTTCGAAGAAGGGTGTTTAAGCATTCCAGGAATTTTTTTGAATGTTAAACGACCTGAAGGCGTAAGAGTAAGATATATAGACGAAAATGGAAATGTAGTAGAAGAAGAATTACATGAATATCCTGCAAGAATATTTCAACATGAATATGACCATCTGGAAGGTATATTGTTTATAGATAAAGTTAGTACAGCCAGCAAAGCAAAATTAAAAGGTAAAATAAAAGATTTAATGAAAGAAGGAAGAAAAATAGCTAAAGAAATGGGGGAAATTGATATATATGAGAATAGTATTTATGGGAACTCCTGATTTTGCTGCTATTCACTTAAAAAAATTAATAGATTATAAATTTAATGTTGTTGGTGTTTTTTCTCAACCTGATAAACCAAAAGGCAGAGGTCAAAAACTCATTCCAACTCCAGTAAAAATAATAGCTCTGGAAAATAATATTCCTGTTTTTCAACCTAAAAGTGTAAATTTAAAGTTAGGATACGAATCCCTGGAAAAATTAAGCCCTGATATTATATTAACTGTAGCATATGGTAAAATATTAAAAGATAAAGTTATTAATTTACCTAAACTTGGATGTTGGAATGTACATGCTTCATTGTTACCTAAATATAGAGGCGCTGCGCCAATTCAGAGAGCCATCGAAAACGGTGAAACAAAAACTGGTATTTCTATTTTTAAAATAGTAAAAGAATTAGATGCCGGACCAATTGCCTATATGAAAGAACTTCCAATTTATATGGAAGATAATTTTGAGAGCGTATATAATAGATTAGCCAAACTCGGAAGTGAATCATTAATTGAATTCTTAAATAATTTTGAAATATATAGTAAGAAACTGATATATCAGAATGATAACGAAGCTACTTACGCAAGCAAAATAACAATTGAAGATACATATATAAATTGGTATAATGAAAATATAAAAGTGTTTAATAAAATAAGAGCATACGATCCTATTCCCGGGGCAAAATGCGAATTAAATGGACAAATTGTAAAAGTATTTAATGCATCATTGGGAACATCAAAAAATGATATTCCAGGAAAAGTTCTATCAATTGATAAGTATGGTGCTGAAATTTCAGTCGGTTCAGGAAGCATAAAAATTGGCAAAATACAATTTCCCGGAAAAAAAGCAGTAAAAATAATAGATGCATATAACGGTAGAAAAATTAAAGTTGGAGATATATTCAAAAATATAAAAAGGAGTGATTAAAGTGGCAAAAACATTTAATATGTATATGATAAAAGGATATAAGAACGAAAAAGATGCTGAAATCATAGAAAACATATTAAAAAGTATTGAGGGTATTATAAAATTTAAAGTTGAAAAAGCTTTTGGGGCAGTTGAATTAACCTATGACGATGAAAAAGTATCTCGCGAAGAAATAAGTAACAAACTAAAAACAAAAGGGTTTGAATTAAAATATTAAAATGAAAAAAAAATACATATATGGATTTTTATTTGCATTAATAAGCACATTAGTTGTATTTATACTAATTTCAGGAGTTAAAAATTTTGTAAATAATATCCAGATTTTTTTAGGATATAATTATTGGTTTTTATTTTTTGGATTTTTTATTATAACTATAAAATGGTTTATTGAAAGTTTTGTAATAAAAGTTTTATTACAAAAAGTGTCTTTAAAACAGGCTTTAAATTTCACTCTCATAGGACAATTCTACAGCTATTTAACACCTTTTTATACTGGAGGACAACCATTTCAGATAATATATATTTCAAAATATGGTATAGATCCTGGACAAGCAACAGCTGTTATTCTTTTTAAAACTTTTATTTTTCAAATTAGTATGGCAATTTTAGGTATCATAGCTACGATATATTCTTTTTTTCATTTTTCTATTTATATTACTTCAAGTATTATTTTAGGAGTTTTATTGAATTCATTAGCTGTTTTTTTGATAATTTTTTATGTAATAAACCAAAAAGCTGCTATAAATACCACTCTATATTTTGTAAAAATCTTAAAAAAAATCGGTGTCTTAAAAAATCCTGAAAAATATATTGACGAAATAATATCCAAAGTAAAAAGTTTTATTGAAACATTCAAGTTACAATCAAAGAGATTAATTAATATTATCCTGGTTTTTGTTTTGAGTATATTTCAATTTTCATGTTCTTTTCTAGTATTGCCAGTGATTCTAAAAGGATTTAATAAAAACATATCATTAAAATTCGTTTTTAGATCATTAATAACTCAAATAACTTCTTCTATTATTCCAACGCCAGGAACTTCTGGAGGTGCTGAAGGAATATTTTATTTTTTATTTTCTGATTTTATAATAAAGGAAAGAATTGGAACAGTTATAGTTTTATGGAGATTTACAACTTACTATTATGTATTGTTAATAAGCGGTATTGTAGTCTTATTAAATCATAAAAGAAACTTAAATAAAAAGGGTTCTTCCATAAAAAAAATGGGTAATTAAAAATAAAATGATATATTTAAGAACGTTTTCCATCTTCAGAGCATGTGGATTTAGCGATTTTTCATGCATTTTTTAAAGATTAAAACGAATATACAAATAGTTTTAGAAGATAATCATAAAAAGATTAATTAATAAAAAAAGAAGGAACTTTTAAGTTCCTTCTTTTTTTATTGGTGCCGAGGGCGGGACTTGAACCCGCACGGGATAAATTCCCACATGGCCCTCAACCATGCGTGTCTGCCGATTCCACCACCTCGGCAAGCCTTTCATATTATACAATAACTTTTATATTTTGTCAACCATATAAATCTTAAATTTGATACAAACTTATATAAAATATTATTTTCAAAAAATCCAAACAATATGGGAATTATATTATTTTATAATGGTAATTGTTTATTAATGAATTATTTATATAAAAAAATGAATATTCAAGTTGCATAAAATAATTCTATATTTTCTCGGGGAAATAATAAAAATTTTACAAAAAATGCCAGTAAAATAAATATTTTTTCAAAACCATGTATATATTTTTGTATTATTATTTAGTAAGGAGGTGTTTTGATGGAATATAAAAATGGAAAAATCAACACGTTATCACAATATGAATTTTTAAAACAGATTAAAGATATTGAAAACGAGGAAGAGTTAAAAGATTTTACAAAAAAAAGGTTTTTTAATTCCATTCAAAACGTAAATGATAAAAACAAAAAAGAAAAACTGAATAGCAATAGGTGAATTTTATGGTATATGATAGTGAACCGCCTATAATTGAAATAAAAAATTTTTCATTATATATGAATAATAAAGAAGTATTAAAATCAATAAATTTAAAATTATATAACAATGAATCTGTCTTGATTTACGGCGAAAGAAATTCTGGAAAATCATCATTATTAAGATCTTTTGTGCATTTAAATGAAGAATTATTTAATAATGTTTATGGAAAAGGAGATATAAAATATAGAGGAAAAGATGTTAGAGAACAGGAAAAAAAATATTTAAGGAGTAACATAACTTATACCGAACCACAGTACTTACAAAATTTAAATTATATATCCTTGAAGGAATTACTTAAAGTCTCTTTGGGTATTACGCCACACAATTTATCATATGAACATATTTCTTTATTAAAAAAATTAGATTTAATAGAGAAATTTGCAGATTTAAAAAGTTTAAGATATTATAACAATCTATCGAATTGGTCAAGTGCTGATAAATTATCATTGCTTTTATTTATTTCTTTAGCTCAAAATCCAAACATTTTTATGTTTGATTCTATTCTGGATCATATTGATGATATATTATTAAAAAAAATAAAAGATGTGATTTCTGATATAAATCAAAATAGAGTTTTAATTTTTGCAACAAGAAACCTTTTTAGATATCTTGATATATGTAATAGAATCATAGTATTAAAAGAAGGTAAAATTATTTTTGACTCAACACCAAAAGAATTCATTATTAATTTCAGACAGGATAATTTTAGAAACTTGTAACGAATAAGTATTGACAAAAGAGCGAAAAAATGATAGAATAAATACGGTTGAAATGCCTGAAAGGTTGCCGAGGTGGCGGAATTGGCAGACGCTGCGGACTTAAAATCCGTTGGGT
>NZ_LBFB01000025.1:0-30051 GCF_013363285.1 Marinitoga sp. 1154
GGCACTTTTACACAGCATATGCCTTCACAATTGTCTATTACTCCGTTTATATATAAGAATTTTATGTTTTCATCATATATATTAAATTCTATATTATTTGGTTCAAATAATATTTTCATCATTAATTTTTTTTCTTTTTTTGCTTTGTTTATTATATTTGATATGTTTTTGTCTATATATACTCTCATATAATCATATAATGTTTTTTCAAAATGTTTTTCTGTTATTATTTTTTCTCCTTTTGCTTTTTTCATTACTAAGTCATATGCAAGTCCATTGGTTAATCCTGGTTGTCCTGCTGCGTTATGCCATATTAATTCTTTTACTTTTTCATCAAAAATTTGTCCTGTTTCTGTTTCGTGTTGTGAAAGTAAATCATATACTTGTTCTTTGGTAAAGTATGGCACTTCTAAATGTTCTGCTATGTTGAATGGACTGGCATTGTCTTCTAATATTCCGCTTAGATATCCTACGCTTATTAATATTACACTTCTTAATCCATATATTTTTCTATCATGATATATATTTCTTATCACATGTAAAAATTGATTCATTAACTTTGAATTTTCAAATTTCTCAAATTCATCTATCATCAATATTATTTCTTTTCCTTCTTTTTCTGTTATCTCTTCAATTAAATTTCTTATATCATCTATACTTCCCGGTATAGTTAAATCAATAATTTTACCATACAAACCTTTTAATGAACGATTTATATCCTTTACAAACGTCCTTAAAAATTCAATTTTTCCTTTTTCTCCATAACTTTCAAAAGAAATAAAAATAGGTAAATATTTATCTTTTATTTTCTCAACTATATCTTTTAACAGTGTTGTTTTTCCACTTTGTCTTGGTGCTGATACTGTAAAGTATCTCCAATTTTCTATATGATCAAGTGCTTCTTTCATTATATCGGGTCTCTCTACGTAATAACAGGTCTTTTTATCAACAGGTCCACTCGTGCAGAATCTTCTCATGATTCACCTCCGGTGTTACACGCCTACGGCGGGTTATAGGATAAAGGTTAAAGATTTTAAAATTAAAACTTTTCAATATTTTCAAAAAAATATTCATACCTCCGGTAGGGTATTGGATTAAAAACTTTAGATTTGAATTAAAACAAAAAAATTCTGAGCTGTCGCTCTCCTCCGGTGTTACACGCCTACGGCGGGTTTTTGGATTAAAATTTAAGATTTTAAATAAAAACTTTTCAATATTTTCAAAAAAATATTCATACCTTCGGTAGGGATTAGGATAAAATCATTTTATTTTAAAAAATAAATTCTTAAAATATTTGCAAAGCAAATATTTTCGCCTACGGCGGGTTTTTGGATTAAAAAATTGGATTTTAATATTAAAAAAACACTTGAATATTTGCTTCGCAAATATTCACGCCTACGGCGGGTATCGGTTTAATTTTTTTTGATTTTTATACACTTGAATTATATCACATTTTAGTAATTTCATTTTAAAATAATCACACAACTATTGCACTCTCTTTTTTGTCCCAGCAATATATGAAAAAGACTATGATATAACAAATTTAAGAAATAATATTTCAGAAGGTGAATTATATAGGAATATACGATTAATTATTCTTTGAATAAATTTAAATATTCTGATATTCAATGTTCTATTAATAAAATAAGCGGGGAAATTCCCCGCTTTATTTATATTAACCTATAAATTCTATTAACCCTAAACTTCCATCTTTCCTTTTATAAACAACATTAACTTCTTCTGAATCTGAGTTTCTAAATACAAAAAATTCATGACCCAATAATTCCAGTTGCAATACAGCTTCTTCCAATGAATACATATTTAAATCAAAACGCTTTTTTTTACTAATTTTTGTCCATATTTCCTCTTCTTCTTCAATAATCTCACTGTTCATTTCTTTAAATGGGTTAGGTGCATCGTGATTCTGCAATTTTGATTTGAACTTTTTTAATTTTCTTTCAAAAGCATCCGAAACTCTATCAATTACTTCATAAAGATCCGTACCCCTCTCCTCAACCTTTAAAATGCTACCTTTAAATTTTAAATGTGATGTAACTTCAACCTTATAGATTTCCCTTTCTTTTTCAACTCTGATATCTGTGCTCATAAGTAAATCGTCATGTTTTTTAAAAACCCTATCAATTTTTTCCATTCTTTTTTCTAGATAATTTTCTAATGCAGCTGTTAACTCGATGTTTTTAGTAAATAGTTTGTAATCCATAAGAACACCTCCTTTGGAAGATCCCTAATATAATCATATCACTTTTTTTTAAAAAAGTCAAATTTTCTTAACATAAACAAAATAAAAATATAGTTATAAAGTATATAAAAAAGATGATTCCAATGGAATCATCTTTTTTATATTAATGACCTAATGCTCTTGGATCCAGAGCGTCTCTTATTGCATCACCAAATAAATTGAATGCTAAAACAGTTATAAATATGAACAAACCAGGTAACAATAGCCATGGATAATTAGTTAAGGCTGTAATATTTTGAGCCTGAGATAACATTAATCCCCAACTTGCTGAAGGTTCCCTGATACCAAGGCCAAGGAAACTCAAACCAGCTTCACCAAGGATATATCCCGGTATTGATAATGTTGCTGAAACAATAACATACGTTGCAGTATTTGGCAATAAATGTTTCCAGATAATTCTTCTTGATGGATATCCAAGTGCAACTGCAGCTTGTATAAATTCTGTTTCTTTTAAACCAAGAGTCATACCTCTTATAACCCTTGTCATTCCAGGCCAACCAATAAATGAAAGAATTACAATAATTAAGATATATTTTATAGCTGGTGATAATTCAGATGGTAAAATTGCACTTAATGAAACAAGCAAATAAAAACTTGGAATTGACATTAATATTTCTGTAAATCTCATTAGAACTTCATCTATCCATCCGCCAAAATATCCTGCTGTACCTCCTAACATCAATCCTATTGTAAATGTTATCATAATACCCAATAACCCGATGGTTAACGATACTCTACTTCCAAATACCAGTCTACTTATCATATCTCTACCAAATTTATCTGCGCCCCATAAATATATTATTCCATCTTTTGAAGCATAATCTTCTGCTAAAAATGGCATTTTACTCTTTTCCACACCAAATAGATGAATATTTCCAGGAATTATTCCAAGCCATTTATATTCCCAACCTTTGGTGAAGAACTTTATATTAAATTTTTTGAAATTTACTCCTTCAAAATTTTCTGGGTAATATTCATAAAAATCATCTTCTGTTTCAACTTCTATTGCTTCAAGTGAAACGTACTTTTTAAATTCTTTAATATCTTCTGGTTTTAAATTATATCTTGAAAGTTTTGATTTAGTTTTGTAATTTTCTACAAAATAAAAAGTTGAAGCTATTCCTCTGTCTTCTACGCTCAATAAAACATCTTCACCGTTTAATAAAGGAATTTGATCAATATTCAAAAAACCATCTTCATTTTTACTTAATGTTTTATTTTTTATACCCAATTCATCAAATGTAATTAATGGTTCTGTTTTTGTTTCAGTTAAAATCTTGTATTTTTTTCCATCCTGGGTAATAGCATATGTATTATAATTTAAAACAAATTGATAATTTGTAATTGTAGATTCAAAATCAGGATTATATTCGCCTATTTTTATTATAGTTTCTTTTTCAGTATCAAAATTTAAATCATCATATACTTTGAAACTATCAAAATATGTAGCTTCTTTGAATATACTTTGAAAGGTTACAGGATCCTTTACTCTCTTATATAAATATACATGAGGCCCAACAAATTCACCAGATACATCCTTCCAGAATACTTTCATAGGAGGTGCATACTTATATTGAATATGTTGTACCCTATAATCCATTGGTGACAGGAAATCTGCAAATAATGCAATCATATATAAAATAAGCAAAATCCACATTGATATAAGACCAAACTTATGTCTTTTTAAAGCTCTCCATACCAATTGTGGCGTAGATAAAAATTGCTTCTCAAAAACATCCTGCTTTTCCTGTTTTATATCTTTATTTTTAGCCATTATATTCCCTCCATTATCCTAATCTTAAACGTACCCTTGGATCTACTGCAGCAAGTAATATGTCGGCAATTAAATTACCTATAACAAGCATCAAAGATACCAACATTAAATTAGCCATTATAACAAATATATCCTGTTGTAATAAAGCTTCAATAATCAATTGTCCCATTCCTGGCCATCCAAAAACATTTTCTGTTAAAACTGCTCCACCTAAAAGCCCTGAAATAGAAAAACCCAGAGCTGTTATTATTGGATTAATTGCATTTCTTAAAGCATGTTTATAAATTACTACATTCTCAGGCATTCCTTTAGCTCTTGCAAACTCAACATAATCTTGCTTTAATTCATCAAGTAATTGTCCTCTCATAATTCTCATTGTTCCTGCCAATCCAGAAGTTCCAAGTGTAATCATAGGTCCTAATACATGCCAGAATATATCAAGAGCCTTTTTCCATACTGGAAATGTATCATAATCCAACGAGATAAAACCTCCAACAGGGAATATTTTTCCACCTGTTCTTGCTGCAAAGAATAAAAATAGTAAAGCAAAGAAAAAGTTTGGTATAGATAAACCTATAAATCCTATAACACCTACGATTTGGTCACCAAGACTATATTGATGTAATGCAGCGTATATACCCAGCGGGATACCTATCCCCCAGGTAAAAATGAATGTTGTTATACTGAGTAATAAGGTTGCTCCAACTCTTCTCCAGATTAAGTCCCAAACAGGTATTTGATAGGTAAATGATTGTCCCCATTCACCCTGCAACATGTTTCTTAACCATAAAAAATACTGAACAACAGGTGATTTGTCCAGACCAAACTGTCTTTCTAAATTTTTAACCTGATCAGCATTTACAGCCGGGTTTAATCTATAGCTATCTAAAAAATCACCTGGTGCAAGAGAGATTATCATAAATGATACAACAGAAACACCAAGTAATACTGGAATAGCCAGTATAATCCTTCTGATGATATACTTAAGCATAAAAAAACCTCCTCACATTAATTTGAAAAAGGAGTGGAGAAAACTCCACATTCCCCCACTCCCAATAAATTAAAAATTAAAATATTATTGATCTTTCCAGATGTTCCAAGCTTTCCACAATACTCCTGCTGCTGGGTTTGGCTCTGGATTAAAGATATGAACTGTATTTTTGTAAGCAATTAAGTAATTTTGTGCCACAGTGTATACCAATACCTGATGTTCTGCTACTAACATCTGGAATTCATCGAATAATTTTTGTAATTCATCTCTGTCAACTGCACTTACCTGTAATCTCATGATTTCATCTATTCTCTTTTCATATTCAGGAACTACATAATCTGCTTTTAATGCATCATCAAACATCTTTGGTTTAATTTCTGGTGAATAATTCCAGAAATGCAAACCACCATCTAATCTCCATACATTCCAACCTGATGCAGGATCTACACCGCCTGTTAACCCTATAATAACTGCTTCCCAATCACCTGTTGCTACCAATTTTCCAACTAATGCATTGAATTGCATTGGTGCAAAGTTAACATCGATTCCTAATTTTGATAGGTTTTCTTTAACGATATTACCTATTTCTTCCCTTACATTGTTACCAGCATTTGTTGTTAATTCGAATTTAACCTGATTTCCATCAGCATCATATAATTTTCCACCTTTTAATACAAATCCACCTTTTTTAAGCTCTCTTTTTGCTCTTGACAATGAATATCTGAATCCTAAGTTTTCAACTTCTGGATTATAATATCCTGATGATGGTGAAACAGGACCATATAATGCTGCTCCTAAACCGTTGTATAATACATCAATCAATGTTTGTTTATCTATAGCATAAGCAATCGCTCTTCTGAAATGATCATTTCTGAACCATTTTCTCTTTACAGGATCCTTTGCATTGAAGTTAAATGTAACAAACTGTGAACCTAAGTTTGGACCACCCTGTCTTACTACCCAACCTTTTTCATCAGCCATAGCTCTGATTTCAGGGAATTCTTCAGCTGTTGGTGAGTAAATGTCTGTTTCGCCTGCTTCAAACTTTAATCTTGCTGTATTTAAGTCTTTAACAATAATATAAACTATCTGATCTAAATAAGGTAATTGAACTCCATTTTTATCTTTTCTGTAATAATTTGGGTTCTTTTCTAAAACTACTCTAACGCCTTCTTTATATTGTTTTAAAACAAATGGACCAGATGATACGACTTTATCAATATCTGCTAATGACCATGCTTCTTTGAATTTACCTTCTTCATAATATGGTTCTAAAATATGTTTTGGTAAAATCTCTGTCCATCCTATTGATTCATGACCTCTTCTGAATTTCGAATTATAAACAAATTGAACTGTATAATCATCAACCTTTACTATTTGAGGCAATTCATCATTTGAATCCATGTATCCAGCATTACCATTTGCAGTCATATTTTCATCAAACCATATTTTTTCAAATGACCAGATAACATCATCAATTGTTAATGGCTGCCCATCAGACCATTTTAGACCTTTCCTTAAAACATATGTGTAAATAGTTTTTCCATCTTCTGTAACCTTAGCAGAAAAATCTTTTGCCAATCCTGGTAATTCTGCAAGACCTTTGTTTGAAGAATGTACCAATGTGTCCAATACCCATCCTATAATATCCGTTGAAGATGTTTCCTGTGCCCAGGCAGGATTCATAGTCTTTGGACCTGATGTTGTTGTTAAGAATAATGTTCCCCCGGGTTTTCCTGACACGTCTTCAATTGCCCAATCTACTTCTTCGGCAAACACAGCTAATGCTGCAGTTAAAACGAACAATAAAACTAAAAGTTTCTTCATGCTACTCCCTCCCTTGAAGTTAAGATTTTGATTCAAATTTATAACATCCTACATAATGATTATTTCCCACTTCATAATATGATGGATACTTTTTAGAACATGGTTCAAATGCATATTTACATCTTGGTGAAAAGAAACATCCCTTTGGCCTGTTAATTGGCGATGGAACCTGTCCTTTTATAATAAACTGTTTTCTATCTCTTCTTTTTCTCGGATCCGGAACTGGCGCTGCATTTAATAATGCTTCAGTATATGGATGCTTAAAATTATCAAATATATCTTCTGAATCACCATATTCAACCATTCTTCCGAGATACATTATGCCAACATAATTAGAAATAAATCTAACAACCCCTAAATCATGTGAAATAAACAAATATCCTGCATTCAATTCTGTTTGCAAATCCTTTAATAATTTAATAATTTGTGCCTGAACTGATACATCAAGCGCCGATGTTGGCTCATCTAAAATTATTAAATCCGGTTTTAAAATTGCTGCTCTTGCAACAGCAATCCTTTGCCTTTGTCCTCCAGAGAATTGATGAGGGTATCTATCAACGTGATATTTCTTTAAACCAACATTTACAAGAATTTCTTTAACTATATCAAAAGCTTCATTTTTAGTTTTTGCTATACCATGAAACAATAGTGGTTCAGATAAAATAGTTCCCACAGTCATTCTTGGATTTAATGATGATGTTGGATCCTGGAATACAATTTGAACCTTTCTTCTAAAATGCATTCTTTTTTCCTTTATGTCAGAAAGCATATATTCAATAAATTTGCTTTCTCCATTTTTTATTAAAAATTCGAAATACGGCTTTTTATAATCAGGTAAATCTTTTAAAAATTGTGACTGTGATTTCTTTTTTATTTCACTATGCAATACTTCTATATAATGCTTTTTTAAATAGTCTTTTGCCTCGCTTCTTTTCATAAAGAAATAACTTGTATCTTTATCATCTATAAATATTTCTCCATCTGTTTGATTGTATAATCTTAATATAGTTTTTCCAATTGTTGTTTTTCCACATCCTGATTCACCAACAAGGCCATATGTTTCTCCTTTATCAAGTGAAAAAGTAACGCCATCAACAGCTTTAACATAACCAACCGTTTTTTCAATTATAAACCCATGTTTTATGGGGAAATATTTTTTTAAATCATTTACTCTTAAAAGCATTATTTATCTCCCTCCGTTCTTGTGTCCAATATAGGATTCCAACATCTAACAAAGTGCCCTGGCTCGATTTCTTTGAATTCTGAAAGCTCTTTTTTACATCTATCTGTTGCTTTTGGACATCTTGGTAAAAATGGACACAAATTAGGAGGATCAAGCATAATGGGAGGTTGTCCTGGTATTGGTTCCAGATCCTCTTTTTTAGCATCATGCCTTGGAATACAATTAAGAAGCATATTGGTATATGGATGAATTGGTTTTTCAAATATAGTATTTACATCAGCCATTTCCATTTGCATACCACCATACATAACCATAACCTTATCTGCTATTTCTGCTACAACTGATAAATCATGTGTTATATATATCATGGCAGTATTGAACTCTTTTTGTAAATCTTTCATTAATTCTAAAATTTGAGCCTGTATAGTAACATCGAGAGCTGTTGTGGGTTCATCTGCTATTAATAATTCAGGATTACATGAAAGTCCAATAGCAATAACTATTCTCTGCCTTTGACCTCCAGAAAATTGAAAAGGGTAATCGTCAATTCTTTTATCTGCATTGGGAATACCAACTTTTTTTAATAAATCGACTGCTCTTTTTCTGGCTTCTAATTCAGAAACATTCTGATGATACATTATTGTTTCTATCATTTGATCTGCAACAGTATACATAGGATTTAAAGAGGTCATTGGATCCTGAAAAATCATCGCTATGTGTCTTCCTCTAATTCTTGTAAATTGATGTAACGGTAATTTTGTTAAATCTATATACTCTTTTTTTCCATCTTTACTAAATTCATCTGTATGAAATAAAATTTTTCCTTCTGGAATGTATCCTGGTTTTTTTATAAGCCCCATAATAGTTTTCATTGTTACACTTTTTCCAGAACCGGTTTCCCCAACAACTCCAAGAGATTCATTTTTATCCAATGTAAAAGATACACCATTCACTGCTTTTACCGTTCCTTCGGCTATGTCAAAATAAGTTTTTAAGTTTTCTACTATAAGAACTGGCTCAGACAACTCTATCACCTCATAATTTATGATTAATTTATTTTACTGTAACTAAAAATTTTCGCTAAATATATTATAATTGTTTTAAGGTACTATGTCAAGTATTAAGAAAGGTTTTTAATTTACAATTATGAAAAAATTTTCATGGAGGTTTAATATGCGCCTTGATAAATTTTTAAAAACACATAGAATAATAAAAAGAAGAACTATTGCAAACGAATTAGCTAAATCTGGAAAAATACAAAAGAATGGTAAAAATCTAAAACCTTCTTATGAGGTTAAAATTGGTGATACAATAGACATTCTATTATACAATAAAAAAATTATTTTCAAAGTGTTAGAAGACTATAAAATTGAGTTATTACAGGAAATAAATGTGAATAAAAACACCTAATAGTTTTTAAACTCCTCCCATAACTTTTTTAATCTTTGTTTTATTTTGGTTTCAAAACCTATATTTTTTGGATTATAAAACTGGGTATTTCTTATATTTTCTGGTAAATATGTTTCTTTTATAAATCCTCCGAAATCATGAGGATATTTGTAGTTTTTTCCATACCCTTTATTTTTCATAAACTTAGTTACAGGATTTCTCAATTTCATTGGAATATCAAATTTTTTATCAATATACATTTTTGCCTTATTATATGTTTCAAGCGTTGAATTTGATTTTGGAACAGCCGATAAATATATTGTTGCTTCTGTTAGCGGATACAAACATTCAGGGTATCCTATTTCTTTTGTTGCATGAAAAGCCGAAACTGCTATATTTAAAGCCATGGGATCTGCAAGCCCTATATCTTCTGAAGCTAAAATTATCAGTCTTCTTGCTATGTATAAAGGATCTTCTCCATTTTCAAGCATATATGCAAGATAAAACACTGCAGCATCAGGATCACTTCCTCTTATACTTTTTATAAAAGCTGAAATTATGTCATACTTATCTTCTTTTGAATATCCAAAAACAGGCAGTATTTCTTTAAATGATTTCGCATTTATTTCATTTATTCCCATATCTATCAATGCTTCTATTGTATTTATAATCCTTCTAATGTCATAAGAAAAAAAATCTTTTAAAATTTTATTTAATTCTTTTGAAAAATGTATATGCGGATATATTCTTTTTATTTTATCCAGCAATATTTTTATTTCATATTCTGATAACGTTGAAATCTCAAAAATCAATATTCTCGAAAGCAAAGCTGGATTTATGGCAAAAGAAGGATTTTCTGTTGTTGAACCAATTAAAATCAAATCTCCCTTTTCGACATGAAGTAATAAAACATCCTGTTCTTTTTTATTCAATCGATGAATTTCATCTACAAACAGAATTGTTTGTTTATTAAAAAGCGTTGATTGAGAGCTCGATATAATTTTTTTTAATGTTTTCGAGCCTTCTAATGCTCCAGAAATCGTATAAACTTCATAAAAACTTTTATTTAATTCGTTTAAAAAAGCAGATATTAGTGTGGTTTTACCACATCCAGGCGGACCATAAATTACAAACGATTTGATTTTATTATTACTAATCCATGTATTCAACATATTCTTTAATTTTTCATTTCCTAAAACATTTTCTAATTTCTTTGGCCTTAATTTTTCATATAATGGAACATTATTCATGTTTTCTCCTCATTCTACTATTAATGCACCTATCCCAAACATATCTGGACCTGCATGTATTGTTAAAGTGCTCGAAAGTTTCCCTACAAAAACTTCTATTGAATGTTCTAAATGATTTATTTTTTCATAGAATTCACTTTGTAATTTTTCTACTTCTTTTGAAACTCCACTTATATAAACAGCAGCTAAATACTCATTTTCTTTAACAAACTTCAAGAATTCATCATACACTTTATTATATGCTTTTTTTAATCCCCTAACTTTCGATACTGTATAGTATATTCCATCATCACTATTTGAAATGATAGGTTTAATATTTAACATTTTACCTATTTTTGCCGAAACTCTTCCAATTCTACCGCCTTTTGCAAGATATTTCAAACTTGGTATTATAAAAAATATTTTCGATTTTTTAGCATTATTTTTTGCCCAATTAGCAACTTCTTCAAAAGTTTTTCCTTCTTCAAGCATTCGTATAGACTGATAAGCTACTAATCCTGCACCAATTGAAATATTTAAAGTATCGATGTTTTCTATTTGTAATTCTGGATACTTACTTTTTAATGACTCTGAAGTTAATTTAAATAGATTATATGTTCCACTCATACTACCAGAAATATTAAATGTCATTATTTTGTTTATTCCTTTTTCAATGAATTCTTCAACAGCTTTAATTATTGCTTCAGGTTTTGGTAATGATGTTTTCACATCACTATCCTCAAGTCTCTGTAATAAAAATTCTTCACTTATACTTCCCTCTTCATACTCTTTATCATTTATTATTATTCTTAAAGGAACTACCTTTATATTATATTTTTCAATAATATCTTCTGGCAAATCTGTTCCAGAATCCACTATAATACCAACATTTTCCATACAATCAACCTCCTATTCTTAATACTCCAATTCCTATTAAATCTGGACCAGTATGCACAGATAGCGTGCTTGACACCTTACTTTTAAAAATTTTTACAACATCTAATTTTTTCAGTCTTAATATTAAATCTTCTTGCATTCTTTTAACTTTTTCATTGTTTCCACTAATTACAACACCTGCTATAAATTTTTGATTATTTATAAATTTTAATACCTCTTTATATAACGCTTCTAAAGATTTACTCATTCCTCTAATTTTTGATACAGTATAA
The DNA here is from genome assembly GCF_013363285.1 of Marinitoga sp. 1154. Taxonomy (NCBI): domain Bacteria; kingdom Thermotogati; phylum Thermotogota; class Thermotogae; order Petrotogales; family Petrotogaceae; genus Marinitoga; species Marinitoga sp. 1154. The sequence goes on from NZ_LBFB01000025.1 coordinate 11,823, forward strand.
TAAACTCCTTCTTCATTAACAGATATTATAGGTTTAACATTCATAATTTGACCTAACATAGCAGATACCTTTCCTATTCTGCCACCACGAGCCAAATATTTTAATGTTGGAACGATATAAAATACAGTTGCGTTTTTTATATCATTATTTATTAAATCTATAATTTCTTTAAATCCTTTTTGTTCTTTTATATATTCCAATGCTTTAATAACTATTAAAGCGGAACCAATGGAAATATTTAGCGTATCAATATTTTCAATTTCAATATCTTTATTATCCTTTTTTATACCATCTGAAATCATTTTAAATAAATTAAATGTTCCGCTCAACTTTTTTGAAATATTCAACGTTATTATTTTATTATACCCTTTTTCAATCATATTTTCTATAGCTGATTTAATATTTTCTGGTTTAGGTAAAGATGTTGTGATTTTTTCTTCCAGATGATCAAATAGAAAACTTTCCTCAAAAGAACCTTCGTCATATTCTTTACCGTTTATAATTGTTCTTAATGGAACAACACTTATATTATTATATTCATTTAAAATGTTCTCTGGCACATCACAACCGGAATCCACAATAACGCATATTCTCTCCATATTACCACCTCATAATATTTAAATTTCGTGTTATTCCAATTATAGCACAAAATTTATTATTTTTGGTGTATAATATAATTAAAAGAATAAAGGAGGATATTTATGTATGTGAAATTGTGGATGAAAAATAAATTTGAAACTTTACAAAGTACAAATACAGTAGATGATGCTATTAAAAAATTTTTTGAAAAAGATGACGAAATTGTACTTATTCTTCGAAAAAATGGAACCCTTCTTTCATCCATTTATCGTGGTGATATGGCTATTTTACAGGAGTATAACAGCGATGATTTTCTTATTGATATATTTGACCCAATAGAAGACTTCCTGTATGAAGATGATTTAGTTGAAGATGTATTACTAACAATGCTTGAAACGAATTATAAAGTATTGCCTGTTGTAGATTATGATATGAAACCTGTTGGTTTGTTTGGATTTCAAGAACTCATCAGAGCTATGGTAAATATTACAGCCCTTAATGAAATCGGTACAAAAGTCATACTTACCCTAGATGACAAACCAGGTGAATTGCAGAAGATTGTTGAAGTATTCAGCAATAATAATTTAAATATTTTATCCATGACAACATGCAAAATAAATAGTCAAAGACGAATGTTATCCATAAAATTATCCTTAAAAGATGTTAATACAGTATCTACTATACTGGATAAAAACAATATCGAATATGATGGAATTTACGAAGAAGCTTAAGGAGGGAAATAGATGAATTTTAAAATCATTTTAGACGGTGGGTTATTAACAATAACAGGAAGAGTTCATGGCACATTTTCATCTGTATTTTTACTAGAAGACGATAAAAGAAAGGTTTTAATAGATCCAGGTCATATTCATACAATTCAAGATATTGAAAATAACTTAAATATCTCACCAGAAGAAATAACCGATATAGTATTAACTCATGTTCATCTTGACCATGCATACAATTCAATTTTCTTTCCAAAAGCTACAATAAGAATTCATGAAAATTATAAAGGAAAAGATTATAAAAAATTCGGTCCTTTAATCGGTCAGGCATATCAGCAAATGATCGATTCATGGAATGGTAGGGTTGAAACATTTAAAGGAAATGAAACTCTATTTGAAACAATAAAAATAATTTATACCCCATATCACTCAAAAGAACATGTTTCTCTTTTTATAAAAACAGAAAATATGGGAAATTTATTTTTACCGGGTGATATATGTATGACAAAAATAGATTTTTATGATATTATGAGAAATTTGAGAACAGATAAGGTAGCAGAAATTGTAAAAAAATGGGCTGAAGAATCTGATTATATTATCTTCACCCATGACACACCATATAAAATGAAGAAATAATTTTCAAATAGATTTTTTAATAAAGGTGGTGATATGGATGAATGTTTCGCTGGTATCATATGAGGTTGATCCATTTGCAAAGGTTGGTGGATTAGCCGATGTCGTTGGAACATTGCCAAAGTTTTTGAAAAATAAAGTCGATAAAATAAATGTAATCATGCCTTTTCATAAAATAGTTGAAAAGAATATAAAAAAATACAATTTAACCCTCGAAAAGATAGCGGGAGAATTATACCCTATCAGTCATTCTTTTAAGTATCCATTTTCTGTTTATAAATCATATCTTCCAGAAACTGATGTTCCAATATATTTCATAAAAAATAACAATCTTTTTTCCACAGAAGAAATTTATGAATATCCCAATAAAGATCATCAAACTTCATATTTTTCAGATAGTGTTCTTGCTTTTATAAAAAATTATCTACCTGATACTGATATTTTACATATTAATGATTGGCAAACTGCTTTAATTCCTGTATATCTAAAAAACAATTACAGAGATGATAATATACTCTCAAAAATTTCTACTATATTAACAATACACAATCTGGGATATCAGGGAATTTTTTCTCCAGAAATATTGAGTATTGCCGGACTACCTGGTTATCTTTATAATATAGACGCTCTAGAATTTTTTGGACAGATTAATTTTTTAAAAGGTGGAATTCTTTTCAGCGATATAATAAATACTGTGAGCAAAACATATGCTGAAGAGATTCAAACTGAAGAATATGGATACAAATTAGATGGTGTTTTAAAGGTAAGAAATGATGATTTATATGGAATTTTAAATGGCATTGACTATAACCTCTTCAATCCAGAAACAGATCCTTTAATACCTTATAATTATAGTAAAAACAATTTAAAAAATAAAGTGAAAAACAAAACATATCTTCAGAACAAATTAAATCTTCCCATAGATGAGGATATACCTGTAGTAAGTTTTATAGGTCGAGTTGTTGAGCAAAAAGGTATAGATTTAATAACAGAAATTTTAGATTATCTGACGCTGTTTAATATACAGATAATTATTCTTGGAACAGGGGAAAAACGTTATGAGGATTTACTAAACAGTTTTCAAAATAAATATAGTGAAAATTTATCAATTAATTTAAAATTCGATAAAGAATTAGCTCAATTAATATATGCTGGAAGCGATATGTTTATTATGCCTTCCAAATATGAACCCTGCGGATTGGGTCAGATGTATGCAATGAGATATGGGACAATTCCAATAGTAAGATATACTGGTGGATTAGCAGATACAGTAAAAGAATTCTCATGCGAAAGACTTTCAGGTACAGGATTTGGTTTTTATGATTATTCATCATCCGATTTGCTTGTAAAAATATTGAAAGCCATTCATACATATAAAAGAAACAAGGAATGCTGGAATAAACTCATATTCAATACCATGAATGAGAATTTTTCATGGGAAAAATCGGCAGATGAATATTTACGTTTATATAATAGAGCATTAGCTAAAAAAAGATATTAGGAGGCTATTATGCCTGAATATAGAAAAGATCCTATAATAAACAGATGGGTTATCATATCAGAAGAAAGATCCAATCGACCCATAGATAAGTCATTTATAAAAGAAACTCAGTCTAATTTCTGTCCATTTGATAAAGGAAAAGAATCTTTAACTCCACCGGAAATACTGGCATTCAAGCAAAAAAATTCAAAACCAAATGATGAAAATTGGTGGTTGCGCGTTGTGCCTAATAAATTCCCAGCTGTAACACAAGAAAAAATACCTGTTTTAAAAAAAAATGGATTATATTATTCTGTAGAAGGCTATGGATATCATGAAGTTATAATAGAAACACCTATTCACAACACCACTATAGCATATATGGAATATTATGAGGTTGAAGAAATAATATGGGCTTATTTGAAAAGATTTAATTCAATAAAAAAAGATAAGAAGATAAAGTATGTCCAGATATTTAAAAATTATGGAACTACTGCAGGTGCTTCATTACAACATCCTCATTCTCAATTAATCGCAACACCAATAATTCCTATTTTCATAGAAGAAGAAATAAAAGGTGCTAAAAATTATTTTAACATAAAAAACAACTGTATATTTTGTTCAATTATTCAACAGGAAAAAGAAGAAAATATAAGGATTATAGAAGAAAACGATGATTTTATTTCTTTTGAACCTTTTGCACCACGTTTTCCATATGAAACATGGATAATACAAAAAAAACACAACTCAAATTTTGGAAATCTTGTTGTTTCTGAAGTCAAAAATTTTGCTGAAATACTTAAAAATACATTATTAAGATTAAATATTCTATTGGGAAATATACCTTATAATTATATGATACACACATCACCATTTGAAAATATTAATAATTCTTATTATCACTGGCATTTAGAAATTATACCGAGATTAACCAATGCAGCCGGTTTTGAATGGGGTTCCGGTTTCTTTATAAATCCTGTTTCACCAGAAAATGCTGCTCAAAATTTAAAATCCATAGAGGAGGGATTAATATGAAAAAAGTATTTGTATTTACTATTGTGCTGCTATTAGTTATTTCAACTTTCGCTTCATTTTATGTAAGACCTTATTTCAACACTGTAACTGTAAATAATCAGGATTATTTGACTTACTCTATTACAGGCGTTTTTGAAACACAAAATTTCGGCATAGGTCTTGGATTAAATGCATATCAAACAGAAATAGGCGGAAACCTATATTATGGAAAACCCGGAACAGAAGAAAAAACGGATGTATTAAGTGGTTTAACTATTAATCTATTAAAATTAAGAATGGGACCTTTGTATTTTAAATATGGATTTTCATTTCCTAAAACCGTTGGATTGGGAATGCTAATGTACAATTATACAAATAATTATCAAAATTCTCTTGATCTTGGATTAATTACCCAAACTTCAGAAGCTATTATTCATATTCCATATTCACTTGATTCAATTATGCCATTTGAATATAGCCAGAGTGGTTATTTATACTACGGTATATTAAAAACAAAATTAGGTTTTATAAATATAGAAACTTTTGCCGGAAAAACTATGTCAAAAAACGAAGTAGAACCATTAAGAGATGATTTATTAGGTAGTGTTTCGGCATATTTAGGTGGTGGAATCCTAAAATTTGGTGGTGAAGTTGGCTATATAAAATCAACATTTGATTCAACAACGGTTGAAGGATATGGTGCTGGTGCTGGTGGAATATTAAATCTTGGATTTATCACATTAAAAGCCTTGCCAGTTGTATTACAAATGCCATATTATAAACTTGGTTTTGTAAATGAAAACTATGAAAATTATCTTGAAGATAATACAAAATATAATGAATTATTATCCTATTCTGATACGAGATTAGGTGGAATTGGAGAATTACAGCTAAATCTTGGCTCACTATTAAAAGCTTCTGCAAGATTAAATTATGACTTATCTACAAAATTTGAAATATTAAATCCTGAATTAAATGGTTCTTTATATGCCAAAATACCTTCAGAACAATTGCCTTTGATAATTGTTGGAAAATATTATAAACCTATGAAAAACTTAGAAGAATTAAATGATTTATTGGGAGAGAATACAACAGCAGAAATGTCGATAGGTTATCCTATATCAAATGGTTTATTCATGTTATATACAAAATATTATGATAGTACAGAAGATACATTTAAAGATAAAATAGAATTTAGTGTAATTGGTGATTTTTGATAATTAAATATTATTAATATTAATTATTTTGCTTTTTCTTTGATTTAATTTGTTTTTCATTCATATACTTTCCACATGTGGATTTCAATTTTTTTAAAAAAACTGTTATAATTGAAATGAATTTGTTTATTTTAATTAATGAAAACGGTTGCGTAAAGAAAGGGAGGGTGTGAGCATGAAAAAAATTCTGGTATTATCTCTTGTTATTTTAATGACAGTTATTGGTATGAGTGTAAAAATCACCATGGCAGCTGGTGCAGTGGGTAAAGAGTTAGAGGTATTAATGAACCAAATTAAAGCATTTAACAAAATTTACCCGGACATAGAAGTTCAACTATTACCTATGCCAAATAGTTCTACAGCAAGACATGATTTATACGTTACATATCTTGGTGCTATGACATCAGATCCTGATATTTTAATGATTGATGTTATATGGCCAGCAGAATTTGCACCATTTGTTTTAGATTTAACAAAGGATTATGATTACTTTGAATTAGATAAATTTTTACCAGGAACAGTTAAATCAGGTACTGTTCAAGGGAAAATAGTTGCAATCCCATGGTTTACAGATGCAGGATTATTATATTACAGAAAAGATTTATTGAAAAAGTACGGTTATGATGTTCCACAAACATGGGAAGAATTAAAAACAGTTGCTGCTGACATTGCTTCAAAAGAGAACATAAATGGTATGTTATTCCAGTTAAACAGATATGAAGGTTTGGTTTGTGATGTTGCAGAATTTGTACACTCTTATGGCGCTGATTTTTTAGATGCAAATGGAAAGGTAATTATTGGCGATAAAGATAATCATGAAAGATTGGTAAAAGCTTTAACCATGTTAAAGAGCTTTATTGATGACGGCGTTGCTCCAAAAGGAGTTTTAACATATATGGAAGAAGAAACAAGAAGGCCTTTCCAGAATGGCGAATCTGTATTTTTAAGAAACTGGCCATACGTATGGTCATTGGCAAACGATCCTAAACAATCAAAAATCGCTGGTAAAATAGGAGTTGCTCCATTACCAAAAGGAGATATAGAAGGAGGAAGACATTCTGCAACATTAGGTGGATGGATGCTTGCAATTAACGCATATTCATCTCCAGCAGAACAGGAAGCAGCTAAAAAATTCATTAAATTCTTAACATCTTATGATCAGCAATTATATAAAGCAATAAATGCCGGCCAAAATCCTACAAGAAAAGCTGTTTATTCTGATCCAAAATTAAAAGAAGCTGCTCCATTTATGGTTGAATTATACAATGTCTTCATCAATGCAGAACCAAGACCTATTACTCCTGTATACACTGAAGTTTCAGATGCAATCCAGAGACATATACATGATTTCTTACTTGGAAAAAAGAGCGTAGAAAAAGCTTTAAACGATTTAGAATCTGAATTAAAAATGATAATTGGACAATAACTTTTGATTTTTTAACCGGGGGAAAATCCTCCGGTTAAAATTTTAATGTGGTTTTAATAGGAGGGATATACTTGAGTGCAAAAATTAAAGTACGATATAAAAAGAAAGAACTATGGTTGGGATTCTGGTTAATTACTCCAGCAATGATGGCTATTTTCATTACAGCTTTTTTCCCCTTATTAAAAACTTTCTGGGATAGTTTCTTTTCTTTTGGCTTAAGACCAGGTATTCCAAAAAGATTTATAGGATTTGATAATTATATTAAATTGCTAAATGATACAAGGTTTATGACGAGTTTAATAAATACTTTAATATTTACGGCAATTTCTGTTTCATTGGAGTTTCTTCTTGGATTGATAACAGCTTTAATTTTAAATGCCGATTTTGCTTTAAGAGGATTGGTAAGGGCTGCTATATTAATACCCTGGGCTGTTCCAACCTCAGTATCTTCACAAATGTGGAAATGGATGTATAATGATCAATATGGCATTATATCACAAATATTATATAAATTAGGTTTTTTAGCTCCTGGAACTCCAATTTTAAGCGATAAATGGTCTTCTATGTTTGCTATTTTAGCTGTTGATGTATGGAAGACAGCACCATTTATGGCTTTATTATTGTTAGCTGGCTTACAGACAATTCCATCCGAATTATATGAAGCAGCAAGAATAGATGGTGCTTCAGGATGGAAGCAATTTACCAAAATAACTTTACCAATATTAAAACCTACAATCGCCGTAGCCCTTATTTTCAGAACATTAGATGCTTTAAGAGTTTTTGATATTTTCTATATTATGAACAAAGCCGTTGAAACTCTTGCAGTCTATAACAGACATATTTTAATGGATAGAGCATTTACTGGTGCATGGTTCGGGTATGGTTCATCGATATCTGTTGTAATATTTTTATTAATAAGCATTTTTGCTATAGTTTATATTAAATCATTAAATTTACGCTTTGATTAATCCCTGGATTGATCTAAAGGAGGACTTGTATATGATAAAATCTTATAAGACCAAAAAAAGGATAAGTGCTTTTATTTTATATATTTTAGTAATCATTATGCTTATTTTTTATATTTTCCCATTTTATTATGCTATTTCATCATCCATTACACCAAATTCCGAATTATTCTCCAGAAGCATTAAATTATTCCCAAAGAATCCTACTTTTAAAAATTATATATTGGTATTTACTGAAAGACCTTTTTACCAGAATATATTAAACTCTGTAATAGTTGCAGGAGCTACAACAATTCTTTCTTTAATATTTGGTGCATTTGCTGGATATGCTGTAGCAAGATTAAAAATACCAGGAAAAGTGGCTATAATGTCTATGATACTTGCTGTAAGTATGTTTCCTCAAGTTTCAATATTGGGAGCATTATTCCAAATATTAAGAAGCATGAAATTAATAAATACATATCCTGGACTGATTTTACCATATATTGCCTTAAACCTGCCATTAACAACATGGATATTACATAATTTCTTTAAAGAAATTCCTATTTCAATTGAAGAGTCTGCTGCAATTGATGGGTGCTCAAAATTTATGACTTTGTGGAGAATCATAATTCCACTATCTGCACCAGGTCTTGTTACAACAGGACTTTTAACATTCATAGCTGCATGGAATGAATTTTTATTTGCATTAACTTTTATGCAATTGCCAGAAAAATATACTGTTCCAGTTGCAATTGCTATGTTTTCAGGAAAAACATTTTATGAACTTCCATGGGGTCAATTAATGGCCGCTGCAGTTATTGTTACCTTACCACTGGTAATATTGGTATTGATTTTCCAGAAGAAAATCGTTGCCGGTTTAACTGCTGGTGCAGTAAAAGGATAAAAATAAAATCCCCCAATGGGGGATTTTATTATAATTCTGAAATTCCACCTATGGTTCTAATGGATGATTGCCTTCTGAAAATTATTCTATATATCGCCGATTGTAATCTTTCTGGTAATTCGAAAAATTTCGCCTCATATTCATTATAATATAACATCTTTTTCTTTGATATTAAAGTTGCAGGTATGAATAACTTTTCTCCGAATTCTTCAATATATATCATTATAACATCACCTTGTTTAAAAATATCGTCTTCCTGATTTATTGTAAAAATTATTCCTTCTGCAGCGAAAACCTTACATCTTGCAGATTTCATTTTTGATTTCAAAACATTCCACATAACAGGCGTTAATTTTTCCCGTAAAATTGGCGTAACTTCATTTTTATGTCCTAATAGCAAGTTGAAAGTCCAGAATACCTTTAATTTTGATTTTTTAGTTTCCCTTTTTTCTATTATTTTAATTACATATCCATACGGATTTTTTAATATAACCTGAGCTTTTGCTATTAATGGAAAATCCTTTGTTGTTATTTTTACTTTTAAAACTGAACCTATATTAATATTTTCTATTGTTCTTGTATTTACATAAAGAGTATCTCCTATAACTTTTTCTATTATTCCTGTTAATTCGATTAATTCTTCACCTAATCCTTCATATCTCAGATTAATTGTTTTTGATTGAAGTGTAAGATTAAAAAAACTATCGCTGCCAAATTCTGTATAATATATTTTAAGAGCTTCTATTCCTGCGTTTACAACATTAATATCATATAATTTACCTGCGGATTTTTCCAACACCTTTATAATATTACCTATTTCTTGATTTCCAGATAACACTATTTTTTCATCTATATAATTGGCTACTATTAGTATATTATCCTCCACATCTAAATTTTTCTTTTTAAAATATCCTGTTCCTAACATATTTTCATGATGATTCAACGCTAATTTAACATATGGGTTCATCAATACATTCCCAAAAAACATTTCTTCAAGCCTTTGTAAATGAATACTAATTAATGGGTCTTTCTCCCTTTCATCTACATATTCTAACATTTCAGCAAGAGCTTTTTCAGAAAACCACATATATCCCAGGTCATGAATAAAGGAAGCTATTTGCAATTTATATAGACTTTCCTCATCCATTCCCAATAAAGTTCCTATAATCCCTGTTAAATCTGCAACTCTTAAAGAATGTTCATACAAAACTTCAGAATGATTTTGCAATAAATTCAAATAATTTTTTACAAAAGCCTTTATTGAATATTTATAATATTTATTAAAATATATTGCATCTATATTTTTTTCAAATATTGATAAAAAACGCGAAAAAACTTCCTTATTTTTTTTAAACAACAGCAACTCTTCTGAAATTAAGTAAAAAAAACCATAATTCTTTTCCTTTTCTGGTAATAGGATTGTTTTTATAACAAAATTATCAAATTTATTATTGATTAAAAAAGATATTTCATTGGAATATGAAATTTTAAAATTAGATTCTTTCTTTTCTTCAAAAACGTCATACATTTTTTCTGGTATTTTAAATGCAACATCCTCAGAATATTTTAAATATTCTTTATTTAAATTATCAAAAGTAAATATATTTAAAAAATTGTTTTTTTCGAGCTTTATAGCCAATCCCACAAATATATTTTTATTTTGAAACAATGTTCTTGAATATATATTTATGGCTCTTTTGATAACTTCTAAATTAAATATTTCAATCCCCCCGTTTTTATTCGGATTTGGCTGGTATTTCTATTATAAATATAATTTTTTTATTATTCTCACAATAATATTTTAAATTAATATGATAATTACTAAGCATATTTTTTGAAATATTTATGTTTTTCTCAAATTCAGAGGAAATTTTACATGTAATTGTATTACAACTGATCTTTAGTATATATAATATATCATTTTTAGTTAAATCTACATAAAATATTATATTTCTATCCAACTCAACATATTTTAAAATAGAGATCTGTATATTTAATATTGCATTTAATAAGATATTTTTTGAACCATATATATGCGCATCATCAGTATATGAACGTATATTAAACTTTATATTTGGATTTAAAAACATCAATTTTTTCCCAATTTCTACTAATACATTTTTCAAATTTACTATTTCTATATTTTCTTCAGTATAAAACCTATTTTTATACTGTATTATAGCATCTCGTATTCTATTAATAGACTTTTTTATTTCTGCTACCATATCTGGATAATTTTTTTCAAAAAAGAAAGTTATCAAATTTAAAGAGGTTAATGCACTATTAATTTCTTGAATCAAATCCCATGAAACAAAATTCATTAATAGCGTTTCTTTTGCAAGATCTGAATAATTTTCAAGTATTTTATTTAATTCTTCAGCATGTTTTATTAATAATACTTTTTCAAAAAATTTTTTTATTTTTTCTATTATATCGCTATCATATTCATAATCGTGTTTAATTTCAAAAAATTTATCTCCTATTTTTATCAAACCATTTTTTATTGGTTCATTATACTCAATAAATTTTAAAGTTACTCTAAACTTCTCTTTCATTTTTTTTATAATTGTATCCATAAAGTCTTCAATTGTTTTTGTTTCAGAATAAGATTCAACTATTAATTCCATTACATTTACATATTTATTGAACCTTTCTTTTTCTTCATGAATTTCTTCTAATAATATTATATTATATATTGAAGGTAAAAGATATTTTCGTTCCTTTAAAAGATATTTTAAATCTTTTTTTTCGAAATTATTTTTTTCCCTATTTAAATTTATTATTCCTATTAATCTTTCCTTAAAAAAAAGTGGAAAAACAATTGCTGAAACTATATGCTTCTTCTTTCCAGTTATATTTAATTTTGATAAATTTTCATCATTTATAATCATAGGTTCTTTTTTCTTTAATACTAATTTATCTATATTTCCTATAGATATTTTATCAATATTTACTTTCAAATTTTTTTCTATCTTAAATATAACTCTTTCCTCTCCATTAAGGATAATAAGCGATCCAGAATCAACATTTATTTTGTTGATTATTCTGTCAAATATATCCTTTATATACTCATCAAACTCTTTGTAGGTTAAATTGGAAATAAAACCCATTTTTTTCACCTCATAGTAGTCCTAATGAGGTCTTCCACCTTTTCACCCTTTCAACATTCTCTTTTACTAAATTAATCATATGGTCTGGTTCAAACGGTTTTTCAATAAAATCAGTAGCTCCAAGGGTTAAAGCGTGAAGAACATAATCAGGACTTGAATATGCTGTCATCATTATAACAGTTGTTAATGGAGAAATTTTTTTAGCTTTTCTTAAAACTTCTATTCCATCCATATCTTCCATTATAATATCCAATAATACAACATCATATTCTGTATTTTTAATTAACTCTATCGCTTTTTTTCCACCATCAGCTAGATCAACTTCATATTTAGCACTTTCTAACACCTTTTTTAATACGTCTCTTATAACCTTATCATCATCAACTACAAGTATTCTCCCCATTTTATTACCTCCTTCAATCATTATTAAAAAATTTGTTTATTTTTAAAAATTTAATAAACTCTCCTGCTAAAAATGGATCAAACTGTAATCCTCGATTTTTTTTCAATTCCTTTATCGCTTCATTAACTGTTAAAGCTTTTCTATATGGCCTCTTAGTAGTCATAGCATCAAATGCATCAACTATAGTTATAATCCTCGATTCCATTGGAATTTTCTCTCCTATTAACCCATCTGGATAACCTGTACCATCATATCTTTCATGATGGTGTCTGATTATTTTTCCAATTTTTTCAAATCCTTCAAATGAACTTACTAATTCTTCCCCTTTTACCGGATGCTCTTTTATTTTATTTAATTCCTCTTCTGTTAAGCGATCATTTTTTAATAAAATCACTTGTGGTATTGATAATTTTCCAATGTCATGCAAAACACTTGCTAAAAAAATATCATTTAATAAATCTTCTCTACCAATAACTTTTACAAGCGATGTTGCATAATATGATACCCTTTCAGAATGACCTTTAGTATATGGATCATAATAATCCACTGCTTTTAAAAACGCAAAAGCCGTATTTTTAAGAAAGTTTTTTTGTTTGTTATATAACTCCCGTGACATTAAAAATGTTGTGGCTATATTGCTTATTACTCTTATTAATTCAAATTCATATGGCTTTAATTCTTTTTTTAATAAATCTAAAATAATATATCCATGTAAGGCAAATGTTTTCATAGGAATAATGAGGCTATCTTTTACATCTATTATTTTATCTTTAACAATATCAAAATTTTTTAAATGTTTCCTATAGAAATTATCGACTATTTTTATTTCATCAAATTCTTCATTTAAAATTACAATATTATAATAAAGCTTTTTACTGTGTCCAAGAACGGAGATAAATCTAAAAATTTCATTTTCACTTTTTAAAACACATCCGAATTTTATATCTGGCAATAATTCTACAAAGATTGATAGCATTTTATCAAAATATTTCTCTATAGAAATCTCTAAAGAAATATTAGAAATCAAATCTACTACTTTAATAAATCTATTATTTATTTCTTCTAATTCTTTATATGAATATTCGAGTTTTTTATATGCATCTTCAAGACTTTTTTTAAGTTTTTTTACTGTATATTTCTTATCTGTTTCCATTTTGCAGGCCAACCTTTTTTATTATTTCTTCTGCAATATTATATGAAGGCAAAATTTTATTTACTCCCTTGCGTTTGATTGCTTCAGCAGGCATTCCAAAAACTACAGCAGTTTCTTTTGATTCTGCAATAGTATATCCACCCGCTTCTTTTATTTTAACCATAGCATTTGCACCGTCATCTCCCATTCCGGTCATTAAAATGCCAATTGTTTTTTTACCGTATATCTCTAAAACAGAATTCATCATAACATCTACTGATGGTATAAACAAATGTTTAGGTGTTTTTGATAAAAAAATATTTATACTTTCTAATCCATTTCTTAATTTTAGATGATACCCTCCACGTCCTACATAAACATATCCCGGTTTAATCTCCATATTTTCTTCTGCCTCTACTACTTTTAGTTCACAATTTGCATCTAACCGTTCTGTATATGTTTTGGTAAATTGAGAAGGTATATGTTGAACCAAAAATATTGCCGCATTTAAATTAGCTGGTAATTTAGGCAACACATCGTAAATAGTTCTTGGACCCCCTGTTGATATTCCAATTGCTACTGCAAAATAATCAGTATTAGAAATAGATGTTTTTACTTTATTTTCTTCTGATTTATAACTTTTTTTAGATTTTTCTTCAAAAAATTTTTTTTTAGCATTCTCTGAAATCGAAAATAAATATGCCGCATATAATCTCTTTAATAATTTATCCTTTAAATAATACAAATCACTAATTTTTGGTATATAATCAAAAGCTCCTAATTCTAAAGCTTCATAAGCTATAACAGAATGTTTTTCTCCTAATGAAGATATTACTATAACAGGTATATTTTTTTCTAAAATATATTGTAAAGCCGTTAATCCATCCATTGATGGCATTTTTATATCCATTAATATTACATCTGGATTTAATTCATTTGTTTTTTTAATAGCTTCAATTCCATCACGAGCCATTCCAATTACTTTAAATCTATTATCAGACTCTATTAATGTTTTTAAAATTTTTCTTGTCAAAGGTGAATCATCTGCAACCAATATTTTTATGTGAATAAAAATCACCTCGATTCTTTTTAATTGAATTTTTTCTTGCTAATGGTATCATTTTCTCTTATTCTTTTATTTATAGTTGCTGTTAAAATAGATTCTTTACTTTTGTTTAGTAATACCAGATCATTTTTTTGAATAATTTTTTTTAAATCCAGTACAAGTATTGTATCTCCATCATAATCTCCAGTTCCCATAACAAATTGATTATCGGACTTAATTTTTATAAAATTCATATGAACTATTTCATTAGCAGAATCTGCAAGAAAAGCTAATTTTTTACCTTCAACTGAAACCACCATTACTCTTGAAAATTTGGTAATATTTACATGTTTTGTTGAATTAAATCTTTTTTTTAGATCTATAATTGGTATAGCCTCACCGCGCAAATTTATTAATCCTTTTACATAATCAGGTGATTTAGGTATTTTGGTTATATTGTTTATTTTATTAATTTCTATTATAGACTTCATTTTTATGGCATATTTTTCATTGTCCAATCTGAATAAAATATACTTTTCTTTTTTTATATCCTCATTTATATTTTTTTTCTCGCTTTTTTTATTCAATGCTTTTATACTTTCATTTATAATAAATTCAGGTTCTAAAACCATAATCGATTCATTTTTATATTTTAAAAAACCTTTAAAGTTTTTCTTATTTTTTATTATATGCGGAAGTTTTTTTATTTCTGATACATCAACAAAGAAATATGTGTTATCTACTATTAGTCCGGCTTTTATACCTTTAACATTTATAATAATTAATTTTGTATTTTCGTTAATCAAAGTTATCTTATTATACAAACGGTAATTTAAATCCACAATAGGAATCACTTCATCACGCACTGTAATTATCCCTTTAATATATTCAGGAATTTTAGAAATTTTATCCGGAGCTTTATACCTTACAATCTCTTGAATATTGTCAATCATCAGTCCATATTTTTCATGATTTAATTCAAATACCATTATTTTTTTTAATTGTATTTTTTTTCTCTTCATCTTTGAAGTTTTAGTTAATTTTAATTTATTTAATTTTGTTCTTTTTATTTCTATTAAATGTTTCGTATTCAATAATATATAATCTTTATTTTCCTTTTTTAATATTGATTCCACATATTTAGACTTTGATTCTATTTCGCTTTCAACACTGTTCAATATACCTTTTGTTCTATCAACTATTATTCCAAATGGTTTATTTTCCTTTATAATTATAATTTTAGAAAATCTATTTAGATCTTCTTTATATCCTAAACGAACTTTTAAATTTACTACGGGAATAATTTCTCCACGCAAATTTATTAATCCTTGGATATATTCAGGAAAAAGTGGAATTCTTGTTATCTTTTTAATTCTTATAATCTCTATAATTTTTAACATTGGAATGCAATAATTTTGTTTGTTCAACTCAAAAATCAAATAATTCATAAAAACACCCCATTAAAATTGCAAATCGTCCGATTGATCCATAATTTCTTTAACAACTTTAAGCATTTCATTTATTCCTTTTTCGTGTTCTATTGATGCTTTTGAAGCTTCTTCAATTGAAGCAAAGGACTCTTCAACAGCACTTTGTGCCTGTTCAACAGCTCTCCTCGATTGTTCAATTGCAATAACAATTTCAGATATTGAATGTGAAATAATATTATATTTTTCCAACAATTCATTTAAAGATCTTTCCATTTCCTTTAAAGTAAATACTGTAGAAGTCGCTTCTAAAGATTCGGAATATGCTCTTTTTTGATTTTCATACGTATTTTCTTCTGATTTGTTTAAATGTTCATTTATTTCATCCAATACATCTTTAATTGTTTCAAGATTTTCTTCTGAATTAATTGATAAATTTCTTATATCATTTGATACTACATTAAAACCTTTACCATACTCACCTGCTCTTGCTGCTTCAATAAAACCATTAACTGCCAACATATTAATTTGAAGGGACATTTTCTCCATTTTTAAAATTGTTTTATCTATTTGTCTGAAATTCGAAGATATTCTTTTTATGTTTTTATAAACTTTAGAAAACTTTGTATTTGTTATATTTATATTTTCAACTAATGTATTCACTTTTTTTTGATTTTTAACCACTTTTTCAACCGTTTCTTTTAAAAATTCCTCATCTTTTTTATTCATAGATTGTAATTTATGAGAAAACTCAACAAAATTATTTACAAGATTGTTCATATTATCCATTTCTTCAGAAAATACTGAAGAAATTTTTTCCAGCTGCGAAAGATGTTGTTTAATATTTTCCGAACCATTATATGTTTCTTCAATAATTTCAAATAATTCATCAACAGACGTTGATAATAATTCTAAAGAATTTTTATCTTCTGTTGAATTTAATATTCTTTCTGAAATATCAACTAAGTTTTGCGCTGCATGAGAAATATCCATAAAAATCCTCTCTTCCTCCTGCAAAGATATGGATATTTCTTCAGATTCTTTCGATATTTGCTCTGAAAGACTTACCACATTTTCTGCTGAAATCAAATACTTTTCTGATAAATCTGTAAAGGAATTTATTATTTTTATTTCATCCTGTATATTGTTTTTTATTTCTTCAAACTTTGATTTTAATGTATTAAAATATTCACTTATTTCTTTTCCAAGATTACCCTGAATTTCAAAAAAATGATTTAAATCTTCAACACTTTTCATTATAAAATCCATATTTTTCTTTAATTCGATTACATAAGTACTTATATTCTTTGCATGAACTTCGGATACTTCTGCAAGGTTTCTAACTTCTTCTGCAACAACAGCAAATCCAACCCCATATTCTTCTGCTCTTGCTGCTTCAATTGCTGCATTTAAAGATAAAAGATTTGTCTGGTCTGCTATTAACACAACAGAATTTATTATTTCAATTATTTTTTCCGACTTTTCTTTTAATCCGATTATATTATTATTAGTTTCTTTATTAAATTCTATTGTTCTTTTAATAGAACTTATAAGACCTTCAACGCTATTAATTGTTTGTAAAATTTGAACTTGTGATTTATCCGATTCATATAATATTTCATTTGCTGATTTTCTAATTCCCTCAGAATTTTTATTTATTTGATATATTGCGGCCCTTATTTCATGTATTGAATTCGATATTTGTTCTGTTCCTGACGTAATTTGCATCATTGATTTAGAAAGTTCTTCAACACTTGAACTTAATTCCTCAACTGCTGCCAATAATTCTTCTGAAGATGAAGTTAAACTCTCCACTATAACTTGCCTCTTTAATTTTTTTTGTTTCCTTACTCTTTCAATCGCTTTTTTTCTTGCCTCTTCTCGCTTTTTCTTTAATTCTTCATCATTTATTTTTTTTATTTCAGGTATTTTATGAGAATCAGGAATAATTAATTTTTTCTCTTCCATAAAATTTCCCCCTTATATTATCTTACTAATTAGTAATGAGTGTAAATTCAATTTACAGAATATTGATTATAAGCTATTTCGAAAAAGGGCACCACCCCCACACTTGGTGTTGATTTACTTTTGTAGTATTATTATATTGTACCCAAAACTTATTGGAGGTGATACCATGTTCAGAAGTTCTAGAAATGTTTTTGTTTTGGACAATTTAAATGACAAACT
>NZ_LBFB01000026.1:0-26586 GCF_013363285.1 Marinitoga sp. 1154
CCCCGCTACCATTTTTTTTATGGCGGCGTAGCTCAGTTGGCTAGAGCATGCGGTTCATACCCGCAGTGTCAAGAGTTCGAGTCTCTTCGCCGCCACCAATAAAAAAGCAGCCTTTGGCTGCTTTTTTCATTTATATATTATAAAATTTCCTTCCATTTATTTTCTTCATTAATATGTATAAATTCCATTCCCACTTTCAAGGAAGATCTATCAAAGTCTGTATCTCCAATCATAATACAATCTTTTGCATTTATATTCAATTTTTCAAGAACTTCCATAAAATATTTTGGATTTGGTTTACAAAAATGAGAGTTTTCCATCGTTGATACATAAATAAAATTATTTGGTGATAAACCTATAAAATTTATTCTATGATGAACGGCAATTTCTGGAAATACAGGATTAGATGCAAAAATAAACTTATGTTTTGATGTTTTTATTTTATTTATTAAATCAAAATTTGGAACAACTATTTCTTTTAATTTTGGAAAATCATTTTCATAATAATTTAGAAAAATATTATACCAATATTTTTGACTTTTTCCTGTTTTTTTGGAAAGAGAGTTTAAATAATAATCTAAGTTATTTTCTTTCCCTTCAACTCTTTTAATAAGTTCAACCGTACATTCATAAATTATATCCATTATTTTTTTTTTCTTTAAACCCTGTATATTTTAAAAAACTCTTAAAGTATATCTTTTGGAATTCATTTTCTTCATTTTTTATCAATGTCCCATCATAATCTAAAAAAATATACATTTTAATCCTCCTTTTAAAAAACAGCTTTTTAAATAAAAAGGTCTGGATTGTGGGGAGAGGGAGAGATTCACAATCCAGACAATGGTTTTAGTTCTAAAATTTTATTATGGTATTATTTTTGTTCCTGTTTTTCCTTCTAAAGCTTCTTTTAATTTTTCCATATCTGTGATTAATGCTGGCTTTTTAGCGTCTTTTACAAAGGATACACATGATTCTATTTTAGGTAACATACTACCTTTTGCAAAGTGACCTTCTGCTATATATTTTTCTGCTTCTTCAATAGTTATTGTATCTAATGCTTTTTGATCAGGCTTATTGAAATTTAGATAAACTTTTTCAACAGCTGTAAGAATAATAAATTCATCAGCATTTAAAATTTTTGCTAATAATGCAGAAGCTCTATCTTTATCAATAACAGCTTCTACTCCTTTTATTTCACCATTTTTTTCAATAATTACAGGTATTCCTCCTCCTCCTCCTGCTACTACAATCACGTCATTCTCTACTAAATCTTTTATAGTATTTTTTTCAATTGCATCTAATGGAATTGGTGATGGAACTACTCTTCTCCAACCTCTTCCTGAATCTTCTTTAAACACCCAACCCTTTTCTTCCATTATTTTTTTAGCCTCTTCTTCTGTATAAAATGGTCCTACAGGTTTTGAAGGATTTTGGAATCCAGGATCATTTTTATCTACTACAATTTGTGTAACAACCGCAGCAACATCTCTATTTATTTTTCTTTCATTTAGAATATTTTTTAATTCCTGAACGATCATATAACCTAAATATCCCTGTGTCATTGAACCTAATACATCCATAGGAAATGGTGGAATAGTTTCCTTAGCGATATCTTGCTGTAACAATAAGTTTCCCACTTGTGGACCGTTTCCATGTGTTATTACCAGGTCATATCCCATATCAATCATGTCAGCCAGATAGGATGCAGTTGTTCTTATGT
Source organism: Marinitoga sp. 1154 (assembly GCF_013363285.1). Classification (NCBI taxonomy): domain Bacteria; kingdom Thermotogati; phylum Thermotogota; class Thermotogae; order Petrotogales; family Petrotogaceae; genus Marinitoga; species Marinitoga sp. 1154. Next base: position 1,721 of record NZ_LBFB01000026.1, read on the forward strand.
TTTTAAACATATTTTCTGCAGTTGGTTTTTCACCAGGTCTGTTAACTGCATTTCCCCCAATGGCAACAACGGCTAATCTTTTCATATAAATTCCTCCCCTGCTAAATTTTATAGTGTAGCTATCATAATAGCTTTTATTGTATGCATTCTGTTTTCAGCTTGATCAAAAACTTTTGAATGTCTGCTTCTAAATACTTCATCTGTAACTTCCCTAATATCAAGACCTCTTTCTTTAGCTTCTTTAGCAACAATTGTTTCAAAATCATGGAATGATGGAAGACAATGTAAGAAAATCACATTTGGATTTTCTGTTTTTTTAATTAAATCCATGTCAACTCTATATGGGGTTAATAGTTCAACTCTCTCTGGCATTTTATCTTCTTCTCCCATTGATACCCATACATCAGTATATATTACATCAGCCCCTTTAACTCCATCTAATTCGGAAGTATATTCAATTACAGCACCAGTTTCTTTAGCAGTTTCTAAAGCTTCGTTCATCATTTCATCAGAAGGTTTTAATGATTCAGGTCCTACAGCTACATAATGCATTCCTAATTTTGCAGAAATTCTCATTAATGTATTTGCAACGTTATTTCTCGTATCCCCAATAAAAACCACTTTCATTTGATTTAATGGTTTATGTATAAATTCCATCATTGTCATTACATCTGCTAATCCTTGAGTAGGATGAGCTTCATCTGTTAGTCCATTCCAAACAGGAACACCTGAGTACTTTGCCAAATCTTCTACAACTTTCTGTTTAAATCCTCTGTATTCAATACCATCGTACATTCTTCCTAAAACTTTAGCCGTATCTTCAATAGATTCTTTTTTACCCATTTGACTATTTGTTAAGAATGTTACATGAGCTCCTTCATCTAAAGCAGCAACCTCAAATGCAGTTCTGGTCCTTGTAGATGTTTTATCGAAAATCAATACTATATTTTTACCTTTTAATGTTTCAGTTCTAATGCCTGCTCTTTTCTTAGATTTTAAATCAAAAGCTAAATCTAATAAATATTTTATTTCTTCTGGTTTATAATCTTTCAATGATAATAAACTTCTTCCTTTTAAATTAATTGGCATATTATCTCCTCCTTTAAATAAAATAAACTCGACAATGTTTATTATACATTTTGTTTTCAATTTCTCAAAATGAAAAATCTTAGAAAAATTGGCGAGTATGAAGAAACTTTCATGATTATTCCTTTTTATTATAAGTATGCGTAAGTATAAGAGAGTATGCTTATGTATATAAATTTTATGGTATAATAATTCAAAGGAGTGATATTATGAAATTAAAAATAATATTTATACTAATATTAGTATTCATCTTATCTTCATGTATAAAACAACCAATTAAAGTAGAAGATACTAACTTTAATGATTTAACTAACTCACAAAAAGAGTTATTAATCAGATTAATTGCGACTGGATATAATAAAGGTGGAAATTTAACTTTTGAAGAATTGAAAGAACGTTCAAATTATGATTATGCTAATAATATTTTAAATAATTATAAGTATTTTATTGGGGAAATAACCACTCTACCAACAAAAGTAATTAGTGTTAAATCATTAGTTTCTGATGATGATAGAATAAAAGAATATGTAAATAATATTATGAATAGATTCTCAGATAATTCTAATAAAAATTTTTTTATTGATGCTTTCGATTCAAAAATTCCAACAAATCCTCAAAAAGAAGATAAAACCTTTGATTATTTAAATCCGAAAATTAATATTAATTATGATAAAAGAGATGTTCTTGTTAAAAAAGTATATGATTTAATAAAACGAGATTACACAAAGGAATATTTTTTTTATGATTGGTATTATAAATTTTTTTCTACAGATTTTAGCGATGAAGAAATTCTTGAATATTCAAAATTTCTTGTTGATATTGCTTATGCATATACAAATTCAGATATAGAACTAAAAAGATTGCAGTATACAGGTTCAGAGTTATATCCGGAAGTTATTAAATTAAACCATATACCTGTTGAGTTGATACTCGCAATAATGTATCAGGAGTCAAAATTTTTTCCAGGATCATTTAGAGCAGAGATTTCAAATGGAAATATATACGCATTATCTTTTGGTTTAACACATGTTTTAATAGATGCAGATTTTCTTTATATTTCAAATACTGATGAAACTATAGGTGATGGTGACAAAGGAGAAAGAAGTTTTGATTTGATTTCTTATTTTTATTTAGGGAATAATAGAAATGAAGAAACATATTTTTCAGATTGGGATTTAATTACAATAAGAGGATCTATATTATATTCTGCAATTTATTTAGATATGTTATATCAAAAATTAATTAAGTATATTAAATAGTGTGCGTGAGGGGGAGAGACAATGATAGGTGTAATTGGAAGTTCAAATATGGATATAGTTTTAACAGTTGAAAAATTTACAAATCCTGGTGAAACCCAAAAAGCTATTTCTTTAGAATATTTCCCAGGGGGAAAAGGTGCTAATCAAGCTGTAACTGCTGCAAAGCTTTCAAATAATGATGTTTATTTTTTTACGTCATTAGGAAATGATGATTTTGGTAAATCTCTGGCTATGAATTTCGATAAATTCGGAATAAAAGGTTATGTGTATACCGACTTACCAACAGGAAGAGCATATATTGAAGTTACAAAAAGCGGATGTAATAGAATAATAATTTTCGAGGGAGCCAACAGTTTTATTACACCAGAAATTATTGAAAACAAATTAGATATATTAAAGGAATATAAGTATTTTTTACTTCAAAATGAAATACCGTTTGAAACGTCTTTTCACATAGCTAAAACTCTTAAGTCAAAAAAGAAAATAATTATATTTGACCCTGCTCCAGCTCAAAATATTAAAAAGGAAATTTTTGAATATGTTGATTATTTTACCCCAAACGAGGAAGAATTCAAATATCTATCAGAAACATTTTTTAATTTAAACCCGGAAAAGCAATTAAAAGAAACTTTAAGGAATTTTTTTGGATTAGGAGTCAAAAACATAATTTTAAAACGCGGTGAAAAGGAGATTATTTTGTATAATAGGAATTCTATATTAAAAATTCCTGTATTTAAAATGCATAAAGTTGTAGACACAACTGCTGCAGGAGATGTGTTTAATGGTGCGCTTGCCGTTGCATTAGAAGAAGGAAAAAATATAAAAGAAGCTATTAAATTTGCTGCCGCTGCTGCTGGAATTTCCGTAACTAGAAAAGGTGCTCAATCTTCAATTCCAACAAGAAATGAAGTGGATAATTTTTTAAGTTCAAAATAAAATAAAGAGGCTTAAGCCTCTTTATTTTATTGAAATATATGTAATCATTCCTAAAAATAATCCAAATATCCCTAAAACTATATATTTTGTTAGTGTTCTTTTTTGCCTGTTTACTTTGATAGTTATATCCTGTTCGTAACTTCCTCTTTCATTAAAAATGAGGATTTTAATCTTATAATTTCCATCTTCATAATTTATAGGGAAATAAATTTCATTCTTTCCCGGGTATATACTTTTCTTATATTTATCTAATTTTATAGTTGCATATGTATTTGAGTATAATAGAATTTTCAATCTGTCATTATACCAATCGTCATTTGGTGAAACTTCTTTGGTATAAGATTCTATTTTTATAACTGGATATATTTCTTTATCTAAACTAATATTTAATTCTTCATTATTTAACAAAAATTCATAAGTTTTATCTTTATACTTTACTTTTAAAATTCCGGAACCAGTAATAAATTTTTGAGAACTTGAAAAGACATTATACTTTTCATCATTTATTATAATTTCCTGAGGATATCGCTTTAAATGAAATGTGACGGTTGAAATCATTGAATCATCTATATAGTGCAATTTCACATACTGGCTATATGAAGTGCCGGTACTACCAAATGAGAAAATAAAATTAAAATCTATAGAGATATATCCAAAAGATATTATACTAAAAATAATGATCAAAAAAAATAATATTTTTTTCATTAAAATCGCCTCACTTAGTCCACCTTTCTGATATATTTATATCAACCTTCAGCGGAACCTCTAAAGTAACGGCATTCTCCATAATTTTCTTAACAATATTAGCGACTTCTTCCTTTTTATCTTCAGGTAATTCTATAACTATTTCATCATGAACCTGAAGTATCATTTTAGCATATTCTGGCAATTCTTTATCTAATTTTATCATAGCTAATTTCATTATATCAGACGCAGTCCCTTGAATAGGAGTATTTACAGCCATTCTTTTTAAATCATTTTTATTTAATCTTAGATTATTTAAAAATCTTTTCCTACCAAATAATGTTTCAACATATCCATTCTTTGAAAGATCTGATAAAATTTTATGTTGATATTCTTCTACACTCTTATATAACTCAAAATATTTTTTTATAAATATTCCTGCATCATTAATAGAAACTCCAGTTCGTTCTGATAATCCATAAGAAGAAACTCCATAAATAATTGAAAAATTAATCATTTTTCCAATTTGTCTCATTTTATGATCAACCTGTTCTTCTGAAACATCAAAAAGTTTTGCAGCCGTTATTGTATGAATATCTAAATTATTTTTGAATGACTCAATTAAAACAGGATCTTTACTCATATGAGCCAATACACGTAGTTCGATTTGGGAATAATCAGCACTTAAAAGAATATAACCATCTTTTTCCGCCTTTACAGCTTTTCTTATTTTTTCTCCTTCTACATCTCTAATAGGTAAATTTTGAAGATTTGGATCGCTACTGCTTAATCTTCCTGTAGCTGTACCTGTTTGATTAAATGATGTATGTACCCTTTTCGTCTTTTTGTTAACCAATTTTGGAATTGATTGAATATACGTTGATAATAATTTCTGATATTTTCTAAAATCCAATATTTTCCGAATAATTGGATGATCATCTTTCATTTCTTCCAAAACCTGTGCATTTGTAGAAAATTGACCACCTTTTGTCTTCTTTTTTGGAACTAATCCCAGCTTTTCAAATAACAATTCTCTTATTTGCTTGGGTGAATTCGGGTTTATTCCATAACCAGCTATTTCTTTTATTTCTCGTAATATATTGTTTGATATATCTGTATATTCTTTCTCTAATTTTTTTAAATATGGAATATCAAAATAAACACCATTTAATTCCATTTTAGCCAAAACAGGAATTAGAGGATTTTCTATCTCAAACATAACCTTTTCTAATCCAAATTCATAAATTTTCGGTCTTAAAATATGAAATAGTCTTAAAGTAATATCTGCGTCTTCACCTGAATATTCTGCCACTTTTTTTGAATCTACATCTTTTAGAGTGTTTGCAAATAATGTTTCATTTACGACTTCATTGTATTTTATAGTCTCATAATTTAAATACTTTTTTGCCAGATCATCCATATTAAATCTTCTTGAATCTGGAGAAATTAAATATGCAGCAATCATTGTATCAAAATAAGGTGTTTTCATCTTAAATCCAGTTGTTTTCATAATTGATAAATCATATTTTAAATTTTGTCCAACTAAATTTTTTTCTTTTAATATATCCCATAATTTTTTTAAAATACTTTTTTTAGCTTCATTACCTTCGTTTGATATATCTATATAGTATCCTTTTTTAGGTTCAAAAGATATTGCAATGCCAAGTATTTCCGCCTGATAAGGATCAATAGATGTAGTTTCTAAGTCAAAGGAAATAATATCCTGTTTTTTAATTAAATCTAAAATCTTATTTAAATCTTTTTTTGTTAATAATTCATATTCTCCTTTAGAAGATAGATCCTCAATCTCTGGAAGATTGCTGATTTTTATAACTTTTTTCTGTTCTTTAAAACCCAACTCTCTAATTATAGATTTAAATTCAAATTCATTGAGTAAATCTTCTAAAGTTTCATTAAATCCCCTGTATACATAACTTTCCCAATTTATTTCCAACGGAACATCAGTAACCAGTTGAACAAGCTTTTTACTTAAAAACGCCATTTCTTTTCCTTCGATAAGTTTCTTTTGTATAAATTTCGTTGTATTTCTAACATTTTTATATATCTCTTCTAATGAACCAAATTCTTTTATTAATTTAGTTGCAGTCTTCTCTCCAATTCCCTTAACTCCAGGAATATTATCAACAGCATCTCCAGTTAAAGCTAAAAAATCCTGAATTTTTTCCGGACCAAATCCATATTTTTCATAAACTTTATTTACATCATATTCTCTAATATCGGTAATTCCTCTACCTATTCTGAGCATTTTTATTTTATCATTTACCAATTGCATTAAATCCTTATCAGATGATAGTACATATATTTGATTAAATATTTTCTGTCCATTTAAAGCCAGTGTTGCAATTACATCATCAGCCTCATAACCTTCTTCAGCAATTGTTTTAATACCTAAAGCATTTACAATTTCCAGAATATAAGGTATTTGATCTTTGAAAATTTTAGGTGTTTCCGGTCTATTCGCTTTATAACTTTCAAGTAATTTATGCCTGTATGTAGTTGTTTTTTTATCCATTACAAAAATAATGGCATCTTCATTTTTTATTACATATTTTTCTAAAATTTTTAAAATCATCTTTGTAACCCCATAAATAGCATTTGTGGGTATTCCTGATGTAGTTTTAAGATTAGGATCTAGTGCAAAAAAAGCTCTATAAGCAACCCCACTTCCATCTATTAAATACAAATTTCTCATATGTGCCTCCTCTATTCAGCTCGTACATATTTTTTTGTGCCATCAGGCATCTTGAATTTAACAACAATCCCTTTAGCTGGTTTTTCTTCACCTTTATATATTTTATATATATTTTGAGGAGTAATTCCATATTCTGCTCCTTCTGCGCTAATATGTACATCAAATGGTTGTTCTGAATACACAAATACAGTTACTTCTACTTCTTTCATAATAACACCTCCAATGTTTTATTGATAAATTTTAATATTTTGTCAAAAAATCACTAAATACTCTATCTAAAAAGTTTTTTCAGAATCAAGTAACAATGTAACAGGTCCATCATTAATTAGGTTAACTTCCATTTCTGCCTGAAAAACACCTTTTTCGACATTAATTTTATATTTATTTTCTATAAATTCTATAAATTTTTCATAATATTCTTTCCCCTTATCAGGTTTTGCCGCTGAAGAATATGATGGTCTTCGACCCTTTCTACAATCACCATATAAAGTGAATTGAGAAACAATTAAGATTTCTCCTTTTATATCCAGTAAAGATAGATTCATTTTTCCTTCATTATCTTCAAAAATTCTTAAATTAAGAATTTTATCGGCCAACCATTCAATATCTTTTTCATCATCATTTTGTCCAACACCAAGCAACACCAAAATACCTTTATCTATCTTTCCAACAGTTTCCCCTTCAACATCAACATGAGCTTTTTTAACCCTTTGAACTACTGCTCTCAATACTAACTCCTCCTTACACTATATACACCTTTTATATTTTTTATTGATGTTAAAACTCTCATTAAATGCTGTACATCTTTTACCGAAAGCCTCATTTTTAAATCTATTCTGTCAACCTTTCTGGAAGTTTCATACATTTCTATATTCGCTTTTTCCATTTTTATTTTTTTTCTAATATCATTTAACACAGATTTGTTTTCCATTTCTATAAGTAAGTGCGTAATAAATTTAGAATTTTCTAAATCTTCTGCAATCCAGGACACTTTTACTACTCTTGAAATTGGAACCTCTTTAATATTCATACAATTTTTTCTGTGAATTCCTATACCTCTTCTACTAACTATCCCAATAATATCATCACCTAATACCGGATTACAACATTTTGCAAAATACACATCTATACCTTCCTGACCATCAACTATAACTCCAATTCCTTTTCTTTTATAAGATATTTTTGAAGTTTGAAAATTTTCCTCTACCTTTTTTATTTCAATATCTTTAGGTTCAAAAAGCTTATAAATTTCCCTTGGATTTACATCACCAAAACCTAATCTTATATATAAATCTTCTTCGTTTTTTATTTTGTTTTTTTCACAAAAAACTTGATTATCTTTTATTTCGTGAATTAATTTATCTATGGACATATTTAATTCTTTTGCAATTTCTCTGAGTTTTTCCCTGCCTTTTTCTTCAAGATTTTTTTCATTTTTTAATCTATAATGTCTTTTTATTTTATGTTTAGTTCTTGAAGATTTTGCATATTTTAACCAGTCTATACTTGGACCTGAAGAATTCCTATTTACTATTATTTCCACAATATCTCCATTTTGAAGTTCATAGCTTATTGGAACGATTTTTCCATTTACCTTAGCACCAGCAAAATGGTTGCCAACATTTGTATGTATCGCATATGCAAAATCTATAGGCGTCGCACCATATGGCAAATGCAAGATTTCACCTTTTGGAGTAAATACAAAAACCTCATGAGCCTTTAATTCTTCTTCTATATCGTTCAAATTAAAAGCGGATTGGGCTATTTCTTTATGTAAATCCATCAATCTTTTTACAAAATATAATTTTTTGGTATCCACACCTTCTTTATATGCCCAATGAGCAGCCAATCCATATTCGCTTTCTTCATGCATTTCCCAATCCCTGATTTGAATTTCTAAAGTTTCACCTTTGTTTGTAATAACAGTAGTATGAATAGACCTATAACCATTTGATTTAGGAACAGCTATATAATCTTTTATTCTTCCCGGAACTGGTCTCCACACCGAATGTACAACCCCCAATGCCGCATAACATGCAGTTGGAGACTCGGTTATTATCCTTAATGCTATAAAATCGTAAATTTCATCAAAGCTTTTGTTTTTTCTCAACATTTTTTCCCATATACTATATAGATGTTTTGTTCTCCCCTGTAAAGTCGCTTTTATATTGTGCTTTTCTAAATTTTCAAATATAATCTTTTTATAATCTTCCATTCTATCGTGGACATTTCTAACTTTTTCTTCCAATTTTCTTTTTAAATCTTCATAAGCTTCTGGATATAAATATTTAAAGGATAAATCTTCTAATTCTGCTTTTATTTTATGAATACCTAATCTATGAGCTATTGGAGCATATATCTTAAGTGTTTCCTGAGATTTTATTATTTGTTTTTTATGTGGCACATATTGCAATGTTCTCATATTATGTAATCTATCTGAAAGCTTTACTATAATAACCCTTATGTCATGGGACATAGCAAGAAGCATTTTCCTGATCGTTTCAATTTTTTCTAATGATTTCATGTCAACTTTATTTAGTTTTTCATTTAACTTCAGATTGCTAATTTTAGTTACACCATCTACAATTCTTCCAATATCCGTTCCAAATTCTTTATTAATTTTTTCAATTGGAACATCGCAATCTTCTACAACATCATGCAATAAGGCTGCCACAATACTTTCAATATCCATTTTTAATTCGGCCAATATTTTAGAAACAGCTTTAGGATGTTCAAAAAAAGGTTCTCCTGAATCACGCATTTGCCCTTCATGGGCATTTTTAGCTAAAAAATATGCTTTTTCTAAAAGTTCTACTTCAGAATTGTTTAAATCTTTATTTAAAATTTTCTCTATTTCTTCCTTATAAACTTTAAAATCCTGATCCATTTACTCACATCCTTTCACTATTAAATTATATCACAAAAGATAAGTCTAATAAAATTTATGATATAATATGTTGTATACAGGAAGTTCAAAAATCCAAATTCACACAAAAATTGTTTGTGAATCTTTAAAAAATTAGTTTGTTTAGGAGGGAAAAAATGAAATTAAAGGATAAAATATGTATAGTAACCGGTGCAAATAGAGGTATAGGAAAAGAAATAAGCAAAAAATTTGTGGAAGAAGGTGCTACCGTTTTAGGCTTTGCCAGAAATGTTGATGCATTAAAAAATGTGGAAAATGAATTAAATTCTATGAAAAAAGGAATATTTAAAGGTTATAAAGTTGATGTATCAAATACTGATGAAATAAATAAAGCAGTTAAAGAAATATTTAAAGAATATAAAAGAATAGATGTACTTGTAAATAATGCCGGCGTTACAAAAGATACGTTATTATTATTAATGAAAGAAGAAGAATTTGACTTTGTTATTAATGTTAATTTAAAAGGGGTTTTTTTAGTTACCAAAGCCGTTGCAAAATTCATGAGGAAACAGAAAAGTGGATCAATTATAAATATATCAAGCGTTGTTGGATTAGATGGAAATATCGGCCAAACCAATTACTCCGCAAGCAAAGCGGGAGTTATTGGAATGACAAAGACATGGGCTAAAGAGTTAACCATGAAAGGTGAGCAGATAAGAGTTAACGCTGTTGCACCTGGATTTATAGAAACAGATATGACAAAGGAATTGAATGAAGAATTTAAAGAGGAAGCATTAAAAAGGATACTGTTAAAAAGATTTGGTTCTCCTGAAGATGTTGCTAAAGTGGTGTTATTTTTAGCTTCTGATGATTCATCATATATAACAGGCCAGATTATCAGAATAGATGGAGGTTTATCATTGTAATGAATTACACCCCAGGCTATATTAAATTATACGAAACTCGAGACTTACATAAGAGAAGGGATTTATTATATGAAAAATTAGTTTCATGTGATTTATGTCCTAAAAATTGTAAAATAAACAGACATAAAAATATTGGTTTTTGTAAAGTAGGAGATAAAATAAAAGTTTCAGAATTTGTATTATATAAAGGCGAAGAACCCCCTTTGGTAGGAAATACAGGTGCTGGTGGCGTTTTTTTTAGTAATTGTTCAATGAGGTGCGTATATTGCCAGAATTTTAATTTCTCGCAAAAAGGTTTTGGTAAAGAGTTTTCAGTAAAAGAGTTGGCAAAGAAATTTATATGGCTTCAAAATGAAAAAAATGTTCAAAACATTGATTTGGTAACTGCTACACCATATTTACCATTTATATATGATGCATTAATTTTAGCAATTGAAAGTGGTTTAAAAATACCTTTATTATGGAATACTTCCTCATATGAAACTGTCGAGACGTTAAAATTTTTAGATGGTATTGTTGATATATATCTTGCAGATATAAGATACACATCTCAATATGCTGCAAATAAATACTCTAAAACTCCTGATTATTGGCAATTTGCAAAGAATGCTATAGTTGAAATGTATTCTCAAATAAAAGGAGAATATGTTTTTGAAAATAATATAATGAAAAAAGGACTTATAATAAGAATTCTGGTTTTACCGAATAATATAGATGAAGCAAAAGATGCTTTAAATTTTATTTCTAAAATAGACAAAAATATTCTTGTCAGTTTAATGGATCAATATGTGCCTGTATATAAAGCAAAAGAATATCCTGAAATAAATAGACTTTTAAAACAAACCGAATATGAAAAGGTTATAAATACAATGATAGATTTAGATCTTAACGGCTGGATTCAAGAACATAAATTGTTATAGGGGGAATAAAAATGAAAAATGACGAAATGATAATGAGGATTCTCGATGACATTCAAGAAGCCGTGATTCTTATTAATCATGAAGAGAAAATTATTTTTTTAAATAATTCAGCGTCAAAAATACTAGGAATTCCTAAAAAAAAGGCTTTAAACACAAAAGTTACCGACACTATAACAGACACAAGACTTCATATAGTATTAAAAACTGGTATCCCAGAATTGGATAGAATTCAAAATCTTGGGAAGAAGGTTATAGTTACATCCAGGTTTCCTATACGAGACGAAGAGGACATTATTATAGGAGCAGCGGCAATATTCAGAGATATAACAAGTATTCAAAAATTGGCAGAAGAAGTAACCAATTTAAGAGAATTAGACTCTCTATTAAGGGCTATAATAGATTCCACGTATGACGCTATTTCAGTCGCCGATGAAGAAGGCAGAATAGTTATGGTAAATAAGGCATACACAAAGGTTACTGGTTTAACTCCAAAAGAGGTAATAGGAAAATTAGCTACATATGATATTGCAGAAGGTCATGAAAGCATGCATATAAAATGTGCAAGAGAAAAGCAACCTATATTAAATGTAAAAACTAAATTGTCTACCAATAAAAAAGAAGTTCTAATTAATGTAAATCCTATTTTCGTAAAAGGCGAATTCAAAGGAAGTGTAGGTGTTATTCATGATATTTCTGAGATAGAAAGATTAATCAGAGAACTTGAAGCAACAAAAAGACTTTTAAAAAAAGAAGAAGCAAAATATACATTTGAAGATATTGTTGCCGAATCGGAGATAATGAAAAATGTTGTATTTCAATCAAAAAAAGCCGCTAATACGAATGTAAATATCTTATTGTATGGAGAAGCAGGAGTTGGTAAGGAGATATTGGCTCAGGCCATTCATAATTACAGTAAAAGAAGAGAGTTTCCTTTTTTATCCACAAATTTATTACTTCAAGATGAAAAAAAACAGCTGGAAAATTTTTTTGAAAATGAAGACAATCTAATAGAGAGAGCTGAAAAAGGTACTATTTTTATAGATAACGCACATTTAATGGGACCAGAAGTTCAAAACTTAATGATAAAACTTTTAAATGATGGAGAAGTATTCTATAAAAATAAGAAAGTAAGCCTGAACGCCAAAATCATTTTTGCTACTCCTGAAAATTTAAAGGAATTAATGTCAATAGGAAAATTTTCCAGAAAACTTTATTATAAAATATCAGTAGTTACAATTGAAGTTCCTGCATTACGCGCAAGAAAAGATGACATACCAAAAATGGCAAAACAGATATTACATATATTAAATCAAAAACATGAAAAGGTCGTTTATGATTTTTCAGAGGATGCTATAAAAATATTAGAGAGTTATGAATGGCCAGGAAATATAAGAGAGCTTGAAAATGTGTTGGATAGAGCATTAATGAATATGTCTCAATCTGACACAATAGTTACTTCAATACATCTTCCAGAATTAAAAAACATTGAATTAGATAAGAACAAAATAAATGGTACATTAAAAGAATTATTAGACGAATATGAAAAATACATTATTATAGAAACATTGAAAGATTGTCAGGGAAATAAAACAGCTGCTGCCAAAAAATTGGGGTTGACTGTAAGAAATTTATATTATAAACTTGAAAAATTAGGCTTGAAATAACGGTGATTTGATGAGATTTAAATTTAATCTTGAAAGATTAAAAAATTTAAGAGAACGCCTTGAAGAAGAAGCAAAAAGAATTTTTTTAGAAGCCACTGCTGAAAGAATAAAAGCAGAGGAAAAGCTTGTTGCCATAAATAACAAAATAAAATTGGAAAATGAAAGATTTATTAAACAAATTTCACAAAACCTGATGACTATACAGGAAATCCAGCAATGGAGATCTTATCTAGAATCTTTAGAAAAAGAAAAAATAAAATTAGGCGATATATATAGAGAAAAAGTTGCTATAGAAGAAGAAAAGAGAAAAGAATATCTAGAAGCTCGTAAAAATAGAATCATTTTAGAAAAATTAAAGGAAAGAAAATTCGAGGAATACAAAATAGAATACCAGAGAGAGGAAAATAGAAATTTAGATGAAATTGGAATTCAAATGTATTATAGAAAAAAGAAAGATTTTAAGTAAAATTTATATTTTCTTCCATATACCTTAATAATAAATATGGTATAATAAATTCGGTTAAGGCAACGTAGCCAAGGGGTCTAAGGCGGCGGTCTGCAAAATCGCTATTCGTGGGTTCAAATCCCACCGTTGCCTCCATTGATATTCATATAAAAATCCCCCAGATGGGGGATTTTGTTTTTATAATTAATCTTTTTTTAAAAAATTTTATTATTAAATAAATTTTTGAAAATCTTCTGGTAATATTACATTTTCTAATTTTTTTTGCGTAAATATATATCTTCCGTCGCAAATAAAACCCAATTCTTCCCAATTTAAATCATTTAACATGTTTCTTAATTCTACTAAATCAATATTTTTATTTTTTGGAAAAATACCCAGAATACTTCCATCATAATATTTTGATTCGTGAATAAAAAAAGGTTTTTTGTTTCTTGTTTTGGCATTTACATATATTCTTGGTCTATCAGAAATATAAAAATCTCTTCCCCATTTCCACCAATTGTTTTCATCAAATTTTTTTATTTTTCTTTTTAATAATCTTTCTTTATGTTTTAAAAGGTGATCATTAATAGTATTATAAATCATCCTCTTAGTTTTTCCTGTTTTTTGTGTGTAAGAACAAACAACTTCTATATTTCCGGATTCATGAGCAAATACTTCATCAGCGCCACTTACCCCCCCTACTTTAACATATGCAATATTGCTTAAATGCATAGAATAATTTTTTTCTTTTATAAAATAAATAAAACCTTTTGAACAATATTGGTATCTTTTTTCATCATTATATATAGTCTCATGAGACATATTACCTTTTTCATATCGAAAAATCATTACATTTGGTGAAAACCCATTACCAAATATTTTTTTATCTCCAAAAGTATATATATGTGTAAAAGTTCCATTCTCGTGAAGTAATTGATTGAGTCTTAAAGCAGATGTTAAATCAAATAATTCTCTTGGTATAATAAATATGATTTCTCCTTTTTCTTTTAAATGAAGATACGATTTATAAATAAAGTAAAGAAAAAGGTTTGTTCTCCCATCAAATAAAACATTAAATTTTTTTAACTTTTTTCTGGTTTCTGGAATTATATTTGAATATTTTACATATGGAGGATTTCCAATAATTGTGTCAAATTTATTTTTTATTGAGTAATCAAAAAAATCACTGAAAATAATTGACGGAAGGTTTTCTGGTATTATATCAAATGCAAAACTCCTATCAATTTCTATAGATGTAATATTTTTATAATTTTTTAATTGTTTTAAAAATTTTCCATTCCCTACAGCCGGTTCTAAAATATTTTTTCCATATCTTATTAAGCCAACCATTTTTTCAACTATATGTGATGGTGTAAAAATCTGGCCTAAATTTTTTTCCTTATATTTCAATATACTCCCTCCAAAAATTTTTAAAATATAATTACTTTAGAATATAAAAAGAAACTTCCATAGGAAGTTTCTTTTGTTATAACAATTTTTTCATAACCATTTTTTTCCTTTAAACCACAAAAATGTCATAAACATGATTATTAATGATGAAATAATTATATTTATATATACCAGAGGATTTTCTTGAAACGGTAATCTTACATTCATTCCATAAAAACTCGTCAATATTGTTGGTACTTGAAGCAATATGGTTACAACTGTCAAAATTTTCATAACAATATTTAAATTATTTGAAATAACTGATGCATAAGCATCCATCATACCAGATAAGATATTACTATAAATATTAGTTACTTCTATTGCCTGTCTATTTTCGATTAAGGTATCTTCCAATAAATCCTGATCATCTTCATATAATTCTAAAATCTTACCTTTTAACAATTTTTCCATCATTATCTCATTTGATCTTAATGATGTAGTGAAGTACACTAAACTTTTCTCAAGATACATTAATGTTTCTAACTCATAATTTTTCATAGATTTATGTAATTCTTCTTCAACTAAGTCGATAGTTTTATTTATTTCTTTTAGATAATCCAGAAATAATTTTGCATTTTTAAAGAAAATTTGAAAAATCATTTTACTTTTTTTATGAGGATTCAATAAACTTGCTTCTATCATTTTCTCAATGAAATCTATTTCATTTTTCATTGAAAGTAATATATAATTTTTTCCTATAATAATACCAAGAGATACTGTTTTATATGGTATTTTTTCATCTTCTTCATTTCTCATAGGAACTTTTAATATTAATAAAATTGTATCTTCATCAATTTCTATACGAGATCTTTCATCATCATCAAGTGAATCATTAATAAAATCAGGATCAAAATTCAACAAACTTGATAGCATATGTATTTCATCTTGAGATGGATTTATAACTTTTATTAATGCATCTTGAGAGAAGCTTTTTGCCTCCACTAATTTGTGTTCAATTCTACTATAAAATTTTACCATATTATCTCCTCCTTTTTATATACTGCTATGGCGGTCTAGACAACGGATCTTCGCTACAACTAAAATAATCCATAATTTTCACCTCTCTTTTTTTGAATCTAATTATATCCATTTAATTATATCATATAAAATATCATATTTTCAGAATCATAATGAAATTAAATCTCTTTTTTAACAAAAAAATTTAAAGATGTTAATTAGGCCCTTTTAGAAAATGTTTTATTTTTTAAGTAATTAATTATATATGAAAATATAAATATGGAAAATAACGTAACAACTATAGAAGGTCCAGGAGGAATATTTATAAAATAAGCAATTAATATACCTAAAAAACCGGAAAAAATACCTATAAAGCCTGATATTATGAGCATCTGATTTAATGATTTAGCAAATAATTTAGAAATGGCACCTGGAGTAATCAATAAAGAAGTAACTAAAATAACTCCGATTATTTTCACAGAAGTCACCACAACAACAGATACTATTATTAAAAACAAATAATTAATCATATTCACTGGTATTCCATAATTTTTTGCCATTTTAGGATTAAAAGCATAATATTTCAATTCCTTATTAAAGAGTATTACAAAAAGAAAAATAACAAATGATATAAAACTTAAAATCATCACATCATTAGAGGTTACCATTAAAATATCACCAAATAAATAACTTGTAATTTCTGGTGTATATCCAGGTTTTAAATATAAAAAAATAACCCCTAAAGCCATTGAAAATGATAAAATCATTCCAATTATACTATTTTCATTAATTTTTTCTCTTTTTCCAATAAAATAAATTGTTGTTCCAAATAATATAGCGGTAATTATGCTAATTAAATCAACATTAAGATTTAATAATATAGCTAATGCTATACCTCCAAATGCTGTATGAGCAGCTCCTTCTCCTATAAATTCCATTTTCTTTAAAACTATATAATTTGAAAGTATTGATGCACTGAAACTTGCCAGAATAGAAGCAATTACCGCATAAATTATAAAATCATAAGAAAATAACTCAATCATTTCTACTCACCACTTTTAACGGTTTATTTATATGTATTAATAATTCTAAATCTTCTGAATAAATCTTTTTTAAATCTTCTGCTGTCATCTCAACAGAGTTTTTATGACAATGTAAAGTTTTATTCAAACACATTATAGTATTGGCTTTCTTTACAACCATAGAAATATCATGACTTATTAGTATAATTGTCATTCCTTTTTTATTTAAATCTTCTAATATATTATATATCTTTGACTGAGATTTACTGTCAACACCAGCTTCTGGTTCATCCAATATTAAAATTTCCGGATTCCCAATCAAAGCTCTGGCTAAAATCAAGCGCTGATATTCACCCCCTGAAAGTTTTCCAACTGGCCTATTGTATATATATTCTATATCAAGCATCTTCATAATCTCTTTCGCCTTTTTATAATGTTCTTTTTTAAATCTTTTAAATAACCCAACTTCGTTATATAGCCCCATTAAAACAACTTCAAATGCCCTTATTGGAAACTCTCTATCAATTTCATCCTTTTGAGGAACATACCCTATTTTTCCATTAATTTCAATCTCTCCTGTATAATTTTTTATTTCACCAACTAAAATCTTTATTAAAGTGGATTTCCCCGCACCATTTGGACCTATAATTCCAACAAAATCATTTTTATATATATCAAAACTTATAAATTTTAAAATATCATTATTATCTACTGAATAATTTAAATTCTTAACTTCGATCATTTTTTCATGCATTAAATTCACCCTCTTTTTGACATTCAGAACAAATTCCTTCAAAATACAAAATATGATCTGTAATTTTAAATTGAATATTTTTTTCAATATAGTCTTTAAACTGCTTTTCAAAACATAAATCCAGACGTTCAAATCTTTTGCATCTTATGCAATAAATAAAATGGAAATGTCCTTGTGGTTTGTAATAATATGTAATTTTATCAGAAAAAACTATGGATTTTAGAATATTCTCTTTTTCAAAAAAATTTAGATTTCTATATATAGTTGAAAGATCATATTCATTATTTAAAAGATTATAAATTTCCTCTGCATTTAAAGGATATTCAATCCTTTCATATATCTTCAAAATATCTCGCCTCGGTTTTGTTAATTTCATAATATCACCTTATCGCATTTAATATATTTAAAAATATCGATAAATATAACTCATCTATAGAATTAACATTTGTACCAAGTGGATCTAAAATTCCAAGATTTAAATTTAAAGTATTTGCTAATTTTTCTGCTAATTTCTTATTTAATTGAGGCTCAGAAAAAATTGCTTTTACTTTGTTTTTTCTAGCTAAATCCGTTAATTTCTTCATTTCAGATATTGTCGGTTCAACACCTGGTGAGTTTTCAATCACCTCTGCAATATTTATATTATATCGTTTGGCAAAATATGGAAATGAATTATGAAAAGTAATAATACCGCCCTCTATTTCTCGTGATTTTATTAATAAATATGCATCCAAAAGTTTTAATTTTTCTTTTAAGATTTCTGCATTATTAATATAAACATCCTTTTTTGAAGGATTAATTTCAACTAGCTTTTCAACAATATCTGGTATTATATAATTATATACTAAATAAGGATTTAACCATACATGTGGATTAAAAAATTCATTATGGCTGTTTTTATTATTGTGTTCATCACTTAAAATCAATTCATTCCGCGGAATTATTTCAGAAATAAATAAGTACGGAATTTTCTTCTTTTTAATATTGGTAATGATTTTATTTATAAATATTTCTGAATTTAATCCGTTAAAAATTATGAGATCACTTTTATAAATATTTATAATATCCTTTGAGGATAATGAATATGTATGAGGACTTTTGCCTGAAGGAACTATCACATTTATAGTGTCATTTTTATCAATAATATCTTTTAAAATTAAATAATAAGGATTTATAGAAACAGAAATGTTTATAGAATATCCTAAAATCCCAATAAATAAAAATAATATCAATAAATATTTCTTATGCATATTTTCACCTCCAATTAAAATTTATTTGCATTTGCAAATCATTTGCAATTATAAAATTTTGTTATTAAATCAATATTACCATAATATAAAAAAAGAGGCACTTTGTGCCACCTCAGATTGTCAACAAAATATTTTTTATATTATATAATAATATAACTCTTTCTAAATCTCCTTAGTCTTGAAAGAAAATAGAACTTTCTACTGTTTATTAAATCATATAGATACTTTTTTGAACTTAATGATGAAGAAATGAAAATCTTTGATGTATTTTTAAGAAATGCCGTTAGACATGATATTAAATGACCTATTATTCCAAGAATTAGAGGTAATTTGAAATCTTTTGCTTTGAAGTATAATATTACTCAAAAACGAGTTGCTTTAGGCTATTTTTCTTTTGAAGATGCTGAAGAAAAACTTCTTGATTCTATTATTGAGAAATTTTTGAGAGTATAAAATTTATATATTATTTGTAATTTTTTTAAAATTCAATGAGATTTATATATTATTTGTAATTTTTTTAAAATTCAATGAGATTTATATAAATTTACAAATTCTTTGATACATCATAAAAAGTAGAAGAGTGAACCCTTCTACAAGTTTTAGTTTAATTTAGAAGATGTTCCATTACAACAATTTGAAACTCCACCTACGCCGCATTCAGCGGTATATCCTATTTTTTTAACTTTTAATGGTTTTAAAATTTCTTTCATTCTATCCCCTCCTTCCTTTCCTCAAGAATTTTATTATCAATTATGTTATAAATTTTATTAGCAATATCATCGAATAGGTTTTCATGGGATACAACCAGTATTATTTTTTCCTCTTTTAATTTACCCAAATAGTCTTTAATATTTTCCTTGGTTTTATAATCAAGATTTGAAAGTGGCTCATCTAATAATAAAATATTTTTATCTTTTGAAAAATACAAAACTCTTGCCAGATGTATTTTCTGTTTTTCACCCAATGAAATATTCAAATTTTGAAAATTTATTTTTTTATCTAAATTATTTATATTTAGCATAGAAATTATCTCTTTTAGATATTGGGGATCTTCTGTATTGTTAAATATAATATTTGTTTTAACATCACCTTCAAAAAGATATACAGGATTATATAAATATGAACAACTTTCAATAAACTCTTTAGAAAAATAAAATGCAGAATTCTTTTTATTTTTCTTGATTATTTCAGGTGAAGCTATTTGCGTTAATAAATTTAAAATAGTTGTTTTTCCACTTCCATTTTTTCCTTTTATAATATATAATCCATTACTTTTATTTATTATAAAATCTTCTATTTCTAATAATTTTTCTTTATTTTCCGTATATATTGTACAATCCTTTATTTCTATAATATTATCTTTATTACCATTTTCTAAGACTAATTTTTTTTCTTCATTATAATTATAAAAATTATTTATTCTATTTAATATTCCTTTATTTGATTGTTTTTCTACAATTGCCTGAGTAATTTGACTTAATGGTTCAAAAAGCATACTTAAATATTGCGAGAACATTATTAAACTTCCCAATGTCATTTTTTGTGAAATTACATAATATGCACCAATGCTCATTATTATAAAAGAAGATAATGTATTTACAAACATCGGCACTTCTTTTCCAAAATTATACCAATATGAATATTTTAATCTAATATTTCTCCATTCTTCTAATTTTTTTTCAAATATCTTTTCAAAATATTTTTCTTTCTGATATAAATTAATATGAATCTTTCCTTCTATATTCTTATTTGCATTTGTAATAAACTCATCAGCTTTAATTCTTTCTAATTTTGAATATTGTTCCAGTTTTTTCTTATTTATTCCCATAGAAAACACATATAAAGGAATAAATATTGCACTTATTAAAGATAAAATTGGATTTATTATAAATAGGATTATATATCCTGTAATTACCCTCAATATTCCAATAGTTAAAGTTCCCAAATAAGTAATCATTACATTAGCATATGTTCCACTATCTGAAATAAGGTAATTTAATAATTGTCCTTTATCAAAGTCTTTGTAATTATATTTTTTTATTTTAAATATTTTTTCCAGTATTATTTTTTTTAATTTCACAGAAAAATATAATGGTATTTTATCCCATTGATATTTTAAGAAATAAAAAATATATAGATGCAAAAATACCGAAAATCCCAATCCCAAAAATAACCAGATTTTTAATTCTTTAATACTATTAGTGCTTATAATATCATCAATTAAATACTTCGTAAATAGCGGCAATATATAATATAAACTTATTCCTATAAATGAAAATATTATCAATTTTATTATTTTTATTAAATTCTTTTTTTCTCTAAAATCTAGAATTTTTTTCATTATTTATTGCCTCCTCATAATATAGTTCTATCAAGTCATTTAAAATATATTTTTCTGGTATACATTTTTTAAGCTTTTTTGTTTCGAGCAAAAAACATCCTCCCATACACCATGGATATTAAGAATTTCTATTTGATTTTCTAATATTGTTTTATCTATCCATTTCTTTATAGAATTTATTGTGTTATTTTCCATCATTTTTTTATTATGACTTTGATAACAATAACTACATAAAAAATTGCAATTATTCGTAGTTTTAATTGTCAAAGAAAATATTTTATTATCAAATTTATTTTTATTATGTATATAACGCAATCTATCTATTTCATCTAATTCTTTGTCTATCCACATACCATACTCTATAAATTTTTCCTCTATTTTTGGATTTTCAATATAAAAATTTTTGTAATTTTTATAATATTCTTCATTTAATTCAAGCATTCCATGGGTGTATGTATTAAAAATAATCCAAGTATCATCTTTTTTTATTTCAACATTAAACTTTGAATGTTTATATTTTTGAGATTTATTTCTTATCTTATCCATAATGCCACCTCACTAATCTAATTTTTATATATAAATATATATTGTATTATAAAACCTCATATGCTATAATTTAAATATATTCTACAATTAACCGAGTATAAATATTCTTTGGTACTCATAATTTGTTTTTACTTTAAAAATTCATTTTGAATTTGAGGGTTGATTGAATTAGTTGATGAATAATAATAATCGTCTCCAGCATATAATATATTGGAGAAAAATAAAATTACAATTAATGTCATTACTATAATTTTTTTCACCCCATCACCTCCTATTTTTATTTTAGCAATTCTAACATGATTTTCAAGTGTTACCACAAAGTTAACGAGGTGCTATTTATCAGGGTTTTATTTTTGCTATATAATTACATTTCTATTATCGTTTGTTAGTTAACATTTTTTGTGAATCGTAAAATATCTTTTAAACTGATGTTTTGTATAATATTTTCTTTCTTTTCACATTCTAAAAAATAGCGGCAATTTTAATTTTTATTTTTTGTAAATTATGTAACAAAATAGTTGGTGATAATATATGAAAATTAATAACATGTTTCTTAAAGACATCATAGACATAATTGAGTATGGCAGTTTTTCAATACCAATTGTTAATTATGTTGAAGATAAAATCGACAATTTATCTTTAAAGTATTACTTTTCCTTGTTAAAGTCAAAATGGAAAATGGATCTTTCTTATGCTATTGAATATGCAAATAAAGTTATTTCGACAACAACAACAACAATATTGAGGGAACTTGCAAGATATGAACTTATCTTAATTTATTCAAGAATGAAGAATTTTGATAAATCAAAAGAAATTTTTGATTTGGTAAAAAAGAATATAAGCAATCTTTCCCCATATGCAAGAAAAATAATTATACCTGGATTAAAAGCTTTAGCTGAGAAGTTAAATCAAGATTTTGAAGTTTTGAAATGTTACGGTGATTCATATGAGGAAAGTTATGTTCAAAAAGCAATAATTGAATATTCAAAAGCCAGAAAGTTATTATCTGAAGGAAAATATAATAAAGCTTATGATTATTTTATAAATGGTTTTTTACATGCAAAAAGATTTAATCATCCTGCAATGATATGTGCAGGATTAAATTCTGCAACATGGTGGATAAGAAAGATTAATAAGAAGAAAGCATTATATACTGCAAATTTGTTGGAGTATTATACTGGTTATTATTTTGAGGATTTTAATTATATTTCTAATTGGCTTGATACTATTATAAATGTAAAACAATTAAACAATGATATAAGAGTTCTTGGCCTTTCAAAAATTATTTATAATGCTTTGATAATCTTTCCAGATTTAAAAATACTTCTGGGAAATATACAATATCCAGATTTCAAAATAGAAGAATATACATTAAATAAAAGATTGTATTATTTTATTTATAAAAAAAGCAAAAAAAGATTAAGAACTAAATCTTTAAATGTTATAGATTTAAAAAAATTTATTCAAAAATATGGTTTGACATATAAAAAAACATATCCGTTTGAAATAAAAAATGAGTTGTATAAGATGCACATAAATAAAACCTTTAAGGAAAATATAATTAAATTTAAAAATGAAAAGAAAATAAAAATACCGGAATTATTTTTTGAAACATATACAGCATTAATAGAAAAACCATATTTTACAAAGAGTCATATTTTAAGATTGATATTCAAAGGAGATAAAGATAAAATCATTAAATACTTCTCAAGGGATTATGAGAAGATGCATTTTTTTAATATAATGTTATCAGATTTTGATGTGAAAGAAGCTGAAAAAAGATTGACAAATTCTGAAAATTTTGAAGAAAGAGGATATGATGTTTCTCCATTTTTCATAGCAAGAAAAAAACTAATCACTGAGCTTTTAAAAAATATGAAGAATTTTAAGGAGTTTATTCTTCACTATTTTGATCTCAGTGATGAAGAAATGAAAATCTTTGATGTGTTTTTGAGAAATTGTGTTCGTTATGATATCAAATGGCCTATTACTCCTTATCCAAAAGGAAAAATCCGTGATTTTGCTATTAAATATGGTCTTGGTCAAAAACGCGTTGCTCTTGGTTATTACTCTTTTGAATATAATGAAAGAATTTTGATTGATGAGATTATTGATAAATTCTTATAACAAAATCCCCGTTTTCGGGGATTTTGTTAATTTGAGATTGTATGCAGTTATATCTTTTCAATTATATAATCCTCAATATTCCTTTTTTCTGAATTGATATTTATCCCTATTATATATATTTCTTTTCCACTATATTTTTCATTTAATTCTTCTATTAAATTTCCAAATTTTGTTGGTAGATTGTTTTCTATTTTAGGGATTTCATATTTTTTATATAACTTTTCAATTTTTTCATTAAGTGAATCTATAAATTCATCATATGTTGTTAATGTATTATCTGACATATCGAGTTTTATTACAGGATATTCCTTGAATTCCCATTTGTCATATATATATGTATCTTTAAATAATTCTTTTTCTCCTTTGAATAGGTAATATAATGTTGATACTGTTAAGCTTTTGCCTCATTTGATTAATTCCAGTAACCTTTCTTCATTTTCTTTTGTTGTTTTTTTGAGTATTTCCTCTGTTTTTTTGTCTGCCACTACTTTTCCTTTTTTTAACACTATTATCCTGTCTGTCTTTTCTATTTCACTTACCTCATGACCGTATTCACCCCTTACAAGATTTGGACAAAAAATAAGAAAGTGATATCATAAAATTGAAAAAAAGAAAGGGGTGTTTTTTTAATGAGAAAACGAACTAATTATGAACCAGAATTTAAGTTGTCTGTCGTTAAAGAATATCTTTCTGATGATTCATTAACTCAAAGAGATATTTGTGAAAAGTATTCTATTCCAGATTCTGTTTTTGCAAGATGGGTTAAAAAATATAAAGATTCTAATTATGATGATAATGTGTTTCATTCAAAAAAAGGTCGTCCTAGTTCTATGATTTCTGATATTTCTAAGGTTCCTCCAATTATTTACGAATCTGCTGGTATTATTAAGTCTAATTCAAATAATACTAATGATTCTG
>NZ_LBFB01000027.1:0-24821 GCF_013363285.1 Marinitoga sp. 1154
GTATCACCTCCAATAAGTTTTGGGTACAATATAATAATACTACAAAAGTAAATCAACACCAAGTGTGGGGGTGATGCCCTTTTTCGAAATAGCTTATAATCAATATTCTGTAAATTGAATTTACACATATTAAATGAATAGGGGTGGAAACATGAATGAGATTATTTTAGGTGTTATTCAAGGATTAACAGAATTTTTACCAGTTTCAAGTTCGGGGCATCTTGCATTGTTCTCGAAATTGATAAATTTTAATCCTAATGTTTCGTTTTTTGCTTTTTTACATTTAATGACATTTTTTGCTGTATTGCTATTTGTATATAAAGAAGTATGGTTTATATTAAAAGGAATTTTCACACTCGATAAAGAGGCATGGAACCTTGCTTTGAAAATAATTGTGTCTACTATTCCTGCTGCAATTATAGGTATTTTATTTGAAGATCAAATAAGTGAAGCTTTTTCATCTTTAAAAATTGTGGGATTATTTTTTCTATTTACATCTATAGCTATGATTTTGTCTGATAAATTTAAAGGCAATAAAAATTTAATTGATATTAGTTATATTGATGCAATAATTATCGGGTTATTTCAAGCGGCGGCTATTTTCCCTGGAATTTCCAGAAGCGGTTTTACATTATTTGGCGCCTTAATATTAAACATAAAGAAAGAAGATGCATTAAAATATTCATTTTTAATGAGTTTGCCTGTTACTTTTGGAGCTGGACTATTGGAAATAAATAAAGTAACCTTTACTATGCCTGTTATATATTCTGGAATTTCAACATTTATTTTTGGGGTTTTTGGTTTATATATATTAAAAAAGACTGTAATTAATGGGAAACTCAAATATTTTGGATATTATACTATTTTTACTGCTATATTAAGTTTTATTATTGGGTGATTTTATGAAATTGCTTTTAACAGGAAAAATGGGAATAGGTAAAAGTACCATTTTAAATAAAGCAATAAATAAATATAATATAAAATACGGCATATTTACAAAAAAAAGTGATAAATATCTGTATGCATATTTGTTGAATTCGAATAAAAAATATATTATAGGAGAAAAAACATTACTTGGTATGAGTATAAATTATGCTGGATTTGAATTGATAACATACGAATTAAAGAAAATAACATTTCCAGATTTTTTTGTTGTTGATGAAATAGGCTTTTTGGAAGAGAAGTATGTACCATATTTGAATGAATTAGAAAGAATTATAGAGGAAAGTAGAAATTTTATAGGGATAATAAGATTATTTTTTCATGAAAGGTATTACTTTTTAAAAGATTTGCCTATTATAGAAATTACTGAAGAAAATAGAGAAAATATAGAATTATAAAAATAAAAGCTCCGGATTCCTCCGGAGCTTTTATGAAACCATATATCTATATGGAATCGGGGGATGGGGATTTCAAAATTATTATATCTTAGATATATTAATTCAAAGTTACGAAAATAAGACAATTTTATATAAAAGGTAACTTTTTATATAGTCTGCTTTTGTACATAATATGAAAAAAATTTCACACTAAAAAGTGAGAATTTTTAATTTATTTAAACATAATCATTAAAATTTGAGATTTATGATATAATATAACTGATAAAACTAGAATAAAATATTTAAAATAAATTGAAAAGCGAGGGGAAAGAAATGGCGAAAAAGATTAGAGGATTAGGTGGAAGAAGTTTAAAAGGTTCTGGAGGAAAAAAGAATGATATAATGAAATTGATGCAAGAAGCACAAAAAACACAAGAATTAATGGAGCAAGAAATGAAAAAGTTTGAAAATGAATTATCTTTAAAAGATTTTGAAGCAACAAGTGGTGGTGGGGTGGTAAAAGTTATAGTTTCAGGAGATTTAAGAATAAAAGATATTGAAATTTCAGATGAACTTGAAGATGAAGAATTTGAAATAATAAAAGATATGATCATTGCTGCAGCCAATGAAGCTTTAGAAAAAGCAAAAAAGTTTAAAGAAGAAGAAACAGAAAAAATTTCCCAAAAATATTTAGGTGGATTGAATTTAGGGCTATAATTAACATTAATTAAATATAATTATCGATAAAAATTTATAATAGTAAAATATTAATTTCAAATAAGAGAACTATAATATACTTAGAGAAAAAAATAACAAAATTCAAATTTACTATAAATTCAGGAGGTGTTCTTATTATGGCTATTAAGATTGCTATTAACGGTTTTGGGAGAATTGGGAGAGTAGTATTTAGAGAAATGATGAAAAGAGAAAATTTTGAAGTTGTGGCTATTAACGATTTGACAGATCCAAAAACATTGGCTCACCTGTTAAAATATGATAGTGTTCATGGGAAATTTGATGGAACTGTGGAAGTTTCAGAAGATGGTTTTGTTGTAAATGGAAAAGAAATAAAAGTATTTGCTGAAAAGAATCCTGCAAATTTACCATGGAAAGATTTAGGAGTAGATATTGTTATTGAATCAACAGGTGTTTTTAGAAATAAAGAAAAAGCTATGCCACACATAGAAGCAGGGGCTAAAAAAGTTTTAATTACTGCTCCAGCAAAAGGAGAAGTTGATTTAACAGTTGTGCTAGGAGTAAATGATGAATTGTTATCAAAAGAACATGTAGTTGTTTCAAACGCATCCTGTACAACAAATTCAATAGCTCCAGTAATTAAAGTATTAAATGAAAAATTTGGTGTTAAAACGGGGTTATTGACAACAGTTCATTCTTTTACAAATGACCAGAGAGTATTGGACTTGCCTCATAGTGATTTAAGAAGAGCAAGAGCAGCAGCTGTGAATATTATACCGACAACAACAGGTGCAGCTAAAGCTGTAGGTGTAGTTATTCCAGAATTAAAAGGAAAATTGGATGGTATTGCTATGAGAGTTCCAACTCCAGACGGTTCAATTACAGATTTAACAGTAGTTGTTGAAAAAGAAACAACAGCAGAAGAAATAAATGCGGTAATGAAAGAGGCTTCAGAAACATACTTAAAAGGTATTTTAGGATATAATGAAGATATGATTGTTTCTTCTGATATTATTGGAACAACATTTTCGGGAATTTTTGATGCAACATTGACAAAAGTTATGGATGGTACATTAGTAAAAGTAGCTTCGTGGTATGATAATGAATATGGATATTCTGCAAGAGTTGTGGATTTAGCAGAAAGATTAGCAGAATTAATATAAATTACTAAAATAGGGGGCTGTTAAGTCCCCTTTTTAAAAATATGAAAAAGGGGGAGAGTATAATGGAAAAAATGACAATAAAAGATATAGATTTAAAAGATAAAAAAGTGATTATGAGAGTAGATTTTAATGTTCCAATGAAAGATGGTGTAATAACAAATGATAAAAGAATAAAAGCAGCATTACCCACTATAAAACATGTGTTGAATGAAGGTGCGAAGGTTATATTATTGTCTCATTTAGGAAGACCAAAAGGAGAACCTAAACCAGAGTTTTCTCTAAAACCAGTAGCAGATAGATTATCTGAACTACTAAATCAAGAAGTGAAATTTGTTCCTGAAGTAATTGGAGAAAAGGTTAAAAATGCTGTTAATGAATTAAAAGAAGGAGAAGTATTATTATTAGAAAACACAAGATATATGAAAGGTGAGACGAAAAATGATTTAGAATTAGCCAGAGAATGGGCTAATTTAGCAGATATTCATGTAAATGATGCATTTGGTACTGCGCACAGAGCACATGCCTCAAATGTTGGAATTGCTCAATTTATACCAAGTGTTGCAGGATTCTTAATGGAAAAGGAAATAAAATTTTTATCGAAAGCTACATCTAGTCCTGAAAAACCATATATTGTAATTTTAGGAGGAGCTAAAGTTTCAGATAAAATTGGAGTTATAAATAACTTATTGGATAAAGCTGATAAAATATTAATTGGTGGAGCCATGATGTTTACATTTTTAAAAGCATTAGGAAAAGAAATAGGCTCTTCGAGATTTGAAGAAGATAAAGTTGATCTTGCAAAGGAATTGTTAGAAAAGGCGAAGGAAAAAGGTGTTGAATTAGTATTACCAGTTGATGCTATAATTGCTCAAAAATTAGAAGCTGGTGTTGAAAAGAAAATTGCAAAAATTGAAGATGGAATAGAAGAAGGATGGATGGGCTTAGATATAGGACCAGATAGCATTAAATTATTTAAAGATAAATTAGCAGGTGCAAAAACTGTTGTATGGAATGGACCAATGGGTGTATTTGAAATAGAAGATTTTGCAACTGGAACTAAAGAAGTTGCTAATATGGTTGCAGATATTACTGAAGAAGGTGCTATTACAATTATTGGTGGTGGAGACAGTGCAGCTGCCATTGAATTGTTTGGTTTGGAAAGAAAAGTATCTCATGTATCAACTGGTGGTGGTGCATCATTAGAATTTTTAGAAGGAAAAGAATTACCAGGAATAGCAAGTATTGCATCTAAAAAAAAAATAAATAAAAGAAGATATATATTAGCTGGGAACTGGAAAATGAATAAAACCAATTTAGAAGCAGCTGAATTCATTTCAAAATTGACAGCAAATATAGGCAAGGAAAAGAAATTTGACATTATAATTGCGCCAACATTTTTAGCATTAGAAAAAGCTGTTGATTTGACTTCAAGTACTAATATAAAAGTATCTGCACAAAATATGTATTTTGAAAATTCTGGAGCATATACAGGAGAAATTTCGGCAGGGATGTTAAAATCTATAGGTGTTGAATTTGTAATATTAGGCCATTCAGAAAGAAGAAATATTTTTGGAGAAACAGATGAGATAATAAATAAAAAGATAAAAAAAGCATTGGAAAAGGGATTGACACCTATTTTCTGTATTGGAGAGAAGCTTGAAGAAAGAGAAAAAGGATTAACCTTTAATGTTATTGAAAAACAAATAAAAGAAGGATTATACGGATTAGATAAAGGTGAAGTTCAAAAAATAATCATTGCTTATGAACCAGTTTGGGCAATTGGTACTGGAAAGGTTGCAACACCAGAACAGGCTGAAGAAGTTCATGCATATATTAGGGAGTTGTTATCAGAAATATACGATTTAGAAACTGCAGAGTCCATAACAATATTATATGGGGGAAGTGTGAAACCTGATAATTATTTCGGATTATTTACAAAACCAAATATAGATGGTGGACTGGTTGGTGGAGCATCATTAAAAGAATCATTTATAGAATTAGCAAATATAATGAAAAACATAATAATATAAAAAAACATAGCAGGAATACCTGCTATGTTTTTTTATATTTATAATTATATTTTTATATCTTTTATCTTTTTTTGCATATTTAACACATTTTTAATTACAGAATTTAATGTTGAAATTGTATTTATTAACTCCAACATTTCTTCTTTTGACATAGATAAATTTCCGAGATTATTTTCCAACAAAACAGAATTAGAATGAAGAGAATCTATTAATTCATCAAGGAAACTTTCATTTTTTTCAAGTATCTCTAAAGAACTCTCTGTAACCTCAGCTATAATGTTAAAAAGTTCTGATATATAATTTATTTTCTCTAACACATTTTTTATTTCATAAGATAAAATATTAATTTTTTCATTTATTTTTTTTGCACTTTCATTTGTTTCAGTGGATAATTTTTGTATTTCTTCTGCAACTACGGCAAATCCTCTTCCGTGTTCTTTTGCTTTTGCTGCTTCAATAGATGCATTTATTGAAAGCATATTAGTTTTTCTTGCAATTTTATTTATATTTTTTGTTATTCCAATAACTTCGTCAAAATTACTCAAAGCATCAGAAACCATATTAATTGACTCGTTAACATCATTTTTAACGTCATTTAAATTATCGCCAATTGTACTCAGTTTTTCGATGATGTTTTTATTTAAAATGGATATTTTATCCTTTTCATTTTCGCTCTTTATTGTCATTTCTTCTATTTCTTTAGTAATTGCTTCAGTATTATCGATAGATTCGATAATTTTATTCCCCACTTTTTTAGTCAATTGTTCCGCGTTTTCAAATCTTTCGCCAATTACTTCATCCAGATTTTCAATAAAGGAAGTGAGGATGTTTTCGTGATATATACTTTCTGCGATTTTTTCTATGACTTTTTTAAAGTACTCATTTTTAAAGTTATCCTTTTTCACTTTACCACATCCTAATATATCTCATTTATAATGTCAATACCGCATTTTAAATCTTTAAACCAATTTAAAAATTGATTATACTCATTTCTTTTGAACAATAAACCATGTTGAGGAGTCATCATTTCTACATCAAATTTTGAGACTATCTCAATCCATTTTTTTGCGGCAATATTCGAAGACATATATCTTTTATGAAATCCTTCCATATATTGTTTATATTCATTAAAATTTTCAACAAATATTTTATCTTCGGATGGTTGGACAACACCGACACCAATATCACCTGAAAATAATATTTTTGAAATTGGATCATATAAGGTAAAATTACCAAGTGAATGTAAAAAATGAGCAGGAATAATTTTTAACGAATAACCATCTGAAAATTTAATTTCTCCTCCTTTATCTTTAATAGGAACAAGATTGGAAGAATCAAAAACTCCAAAATGTGGCAAAAATCTTTCCCATAATGCAGAAATATAAATTTTTACATTATCTAAAGTAGAACTCCATAAAGCAATACCAGACGACACATCAGGATCTTGATGTGTATAAAATATTGCTTTTATCTTATCAGTGGATATATGTTCGGAAACATTTGCCAGTACTCTTGGGAAAACATGAACACCACCTGGATCTAATAAAACACCTTCATCATTATGAATAATTAAAAATTGATTGGTAAAAATACCTTCAAGATTATTTATTTCTACACCTAAATAGATAAATTTATGGTTATCATTTTCAAATAAAACAACGGAATTCGACATCGAAAAACCTCCTTTTAGTTTAAACCAACTATATAAAATTAAGTAGTTTCATTTAACAAATCATATTATTATTTTATGTAATTTTATAAAAATTTGACTTAAAAATTGCCAAAAGTCATCCAGAATAATTTTTTTACAAAAATAGGTTTTTCAGGATTTTGAATGTTAAAAATCATCAATCCGTTTTTTCCATCAGCAACATATAAATAGTTGTTTTTTACATATAAATCTTTAGTGTTTCCGGGTGTATCAATAATTGATAAAATTTTTCCATTATTAGTATCAAAAATTGCAAATCCATTTTCACCTAAAGCTGCAAATCCTAAATCTTTAAAGATGCGTACTTTTAATATACCCTCATCGTTTATTTTTATAACGTTTTCAATTGATGGATTTTCAGGATCTTTTATATTTATTATATAAATTCCGGGTTCTCCAACAGGAACAGTTTTATTTTTTAAAACTGTATATTTCCAATCTACAGCCAGATAAGCCTTGTTTTTATAAATTTCAATATCTTTTGCAAATCCATTGATTCTAAATTTTGGTAGTAAATGTTTTACGTTTCCATTATCTAATTTAAAAGTTTCAAATCCAACATCGTCTGTAGAAAGGAAAATATATTTATCTTTTTTGGCTAAATCCATGGTTCTACCAATTACTCTATTTATAGAAAGAATTTTTGGCTTATTTTTGTTTGTAATATCTAATATTACTAAATCCTTATAACCATCGGCAATAAATGCTAAATTATTTTCAACTATAAAATTATTAGTATAACCCAGAATAACATTATTGCCTTCTTTAACATCCACATAATTTGATAATAATTTCAAATTTTTCATATTGGATATATCAAAAATAGTAAATCCGTTTTGCCTATCTGCAATGTATGCATAATTGTTATGCGCAAATACACTTACAGCATCGTTTAAGGTTTTTTCCAATTTTTTTGGCAATAATTTTAAATTTAAAGTTTTTCTTGAAGAAAGTTCTTTGGGATTTTCAGGGTTACTAATATCAAAAATTATCAATCCATCTTTTCTATCAGCAGCATATAAATAATTATCTTTTATGTACAAACCTTGGAGATCAGTATGATTATTAAATATTTTTACCAATTCTGGCTTTTGAGGATTAGAAATATTAAAAATTTCCAATCCTCCCCAGTCGTCAGTAACTATTAAATAATTGTTATTTATCATTTTTAGATCAATAGGTGTATTTAAAGTATAATATTGAAAAATTGGCTTTATTTTATCATTTTTATTTTTAGCAGGTTTGTTTATATCTTTTAAATTAAACACTTCTAATCCGTACCATCTATCAGTTACATATAAATAATTTCCATATTTTAAAATAGCATTAGCTCCGCCTCCAGTATCAACGGTTTTAACTAAAAAAGGAAGTAATTTAAAAGATATATCAAATATAGAAATTCCTTTTGCTCCATCTAAAGTATAAAGGTATGAACCATCAATATAAATTTTTTGAACATCTCCACCTGTTTTTAAATGTCTCATATATTTATAAGAATTTCCAGATTTTGAATAAATGGCTAGGCCTTTTATACCATCAGCAACATATAAATAATTTTCTGAAAATGAAAAATCATAAGTTTCACCTATTGAATTAATTCTAAAAGCTTTTACCACTTTATTTCCACTTATTTTAAATGGAATAATTTCATTATTATATACAGAAACATAAATAATATTTTCGTATTGTTTAATTTGGGTTGGAAAATTTTTAAGAGTAAAAATCTGAAATTTATTGATTTTTAAATTAATAAAATAGATTTTATTAGACTTTAAGCCAATAACCATAAAATCATTATTTGAAAAAAAAGCTGTAACTTTAGAATCGAAGAATAGTGGTAAATTTTTTATATTAAAAATGTTTGGATATGAGGCAATTAATTTAGGTTTCAATGGGTTCTCAAAATTAATCAAACTAATACCTTCCTCATAACTATTGATAAAAAGAGATTGATTTGCTACCACAAAAATAGATATTATTAAGAACATACTTAAAAGATAAGTTTTTATTTTCATATTTAAAAACTTCCCCCTTTCAAAATTTTATTTTCTTATTTATAGTATACCAGAAAAAAACTAAAATTTGACGTTTTAATATTAAAAATGGTAAAATAATTATAAATATTATTCTTTAGGAGGATGGAAATGTTTGCAAAAAAATACAGAGTATATGGTAGAGTTCAGGGAGTTGGCTTTAGATGGTTTATTAATAAGATTGCAAAATCATTAGATATAAACGGATATGTAATGAACATGTCAGATGGTAGTGTTGAAATATGGGCTGAAGGAAATATTGAAAACATAGAAAATTTAAAACAATACATAATTAAAGGCAATGGATTTTCTTATGTTGAAAATATTATTGAAGATAATGTTTCTCCAAAAGGATATACATATTTTTCAATAAAATATTAATCTTTGAAAGTGGTGATATAAATGTGGGAAAACATTTTAAAAAAAATATATGAAAATAAAGTTGAGGGATTAGGGATATTGCCTCATTATCAAGAGTATTCTATTTTAAATATAATTAATTGGGTTATTTATAATTTTGATGGAATTCCTTTTTATAAACCATATCCAATACCTCATAAAAATAAAAAACATATAGTTTTATTTTTAGTTGACGCAATGAGTTATAATACATTTAAATTAGTCTTAAGAGAAAAGAAAGATGAATTCAAATATTTAACAAAGAATCAATTTTTTCCGGCAACGTCTGTATTTCCTTCAACAACAGCCAATGCAATTACAACACTGATGACGGCACAAGCTCCTGCGGATCATGGGATTTTAGGATATACGTTATTTTTAAAAGAATTAGGATCTTTAGTTAATATGATAGATTTTTCTCCATTAGTCGGAGGAAAGGGGGCATTTGAGCCATTTTTGGTAAATGATTTATTAGAAGTAAAAACGATTGATGAAATTTTAGAAAAATTAGAGGTAAAAACATTTACCCATACACATTCAGATATTGTAAATAGCGGATTGAGTAAAATTCATAATAAAGGAAGTAATATAAAAGGGTACAAATCTTTAGTTGAAATGTTTGGTATGGTTTTAGATAAGCTTGAAAGTTTTCATAATACAGGCTATAAATCATTTCAATTTGCATATTATGGTTATGTTGATGGTATTGGTCATAAATATGGGGCAAAAGATATTAAATATAAAACACAAATATACTGGTTTTTAAAAATGTTTGAAGATGAATTTTTGAGTAAAATGGATAAAAAAATACGTGATGATACAATTATTATAATTACAGCAGATCATGGAATGCTCGAAACGCCTTTGATTAAGGAGATAAGATTTTCAAATGAGAGCGAAATCTCCAAATATTTATGGATTCCGCCAGGTGGTGAAATGAGAATGATGTATTTTTATACAAAAAATAAAAAATTCTTTTATGAATTTTTTAATTCAAAATATAAAGACTTTGGTAATCTTATAGATATAGAAGAGGCAGAAAAAATAAATTTGTTTGGAGCAAAACTAAACAATAAATATAAAGAAAGGGTTGGGGATTATGTAATGATATCAAAAAGTAATTATAGTTTTGTTTATAAGTATGGTGGCTCTTTTGTGCATTTAAAAGGAAAACATGGAGGATTATCATTTCATGAAATGATTGTGCCTGTTATAATTTTTGGGTAATATAAATATTATTATAAGAAAGATAAAATAAGAAAATATTGTAAATGAGAAAATATTATAAATAAGATTTTTATGTAATAAAAAAGAAAATATAGAGGCTAAAATTCCTCCAATAGAAATCATAAAAAACATATGTTTTATTATAAAATAATATTCATTTACATTAAAAAAAGACACACTATATAATATAGTTGCATTCCATATTATATTTTGAATTGTTATATTTAATAGTATAAAAAATATCAATTGATTTTTGAAAAATGTAAACAAGCTTAAAAAGCTAATAAACATTAGTAAGAAAATCAGGGTAAAGAGGGTATTTCTCATATCAAACTTATTATATAAAAAAGCCGAAACAATAAAACTAAATACAAAAAAACCAGAAAAAAGAATTAAATATAAATTTGAAATTGAGATGTCTTTGAAAATAGTCATTAAAATATATTTAATGTTTATTATAAAAATATAATAACTGCTTCCAATAATTAAGTAAATAGTCATAAACAATATGGATAATGCTTTCTTTTTTATTGAAAAATTATCTAAAGAAATATGTTTGTTATGACGAATATTTGGTAAAAAATTTATACTGATAATTATAAAGACACCATTTATAAGTGAAAAAAAAGCGAATTTCCAGCCTAAAATTTGTACGAAATAATAAGAAAAAAATGCAGCAGAAATAATTCCTGAAGTTCTTCCGCTTTCTAAAGCGAAGCTGGTAATATTATGTTTAGATTTATAATAATGGTAATAAAAATTTATATAACCAAATAAATATCCAAACCCAATACCTGTAATAAATCTAATTATAGAAAAATAAAATATATTTTTTGAAAAGAAAATAAATATGTTTATTAAAACAGAAACGATTAATAAAAAATAAGTGCTTTTTTTATATTTGATTTTATGGGTGGATATATAAATTCCCAGGCACATGCCAGCAAAAACTGGAATATTCAATAAAGATAAAAATTTTGAGGAAATATTAAAAAAATTTTGTAATTCTACAGAAAGGAATCCTTGAATAACAACACCATATGTAATGTATAAAAAAGTTAGGAAAATAATAGGAAGTAAAATATGTTGTAATGCTTTCATTTTGAATTCATAAAAATATTTGTTCATAATATCCACTCCAATAATAATTTAGATTGTCTAAAAAGTCAAATTCACTCAGACAGCTCGATTGCTAATCCTTAAAATTATTCATTCTCAGCCGTCGCTCAAACAATACATCGTGTATTGTTTCGCTCAAAATTACATCCATGTAATTTTGACGGCTTACATTCACGCTTAGATTTTTTAATATAAAAAATCTAAGGGAAAAGGATTTATAATTATATAATAAAAATCTTTTATCCTATACCCGCGGTAGCGTGTAAGGGCAATCTTCGAGCCTTCGTTTCATTTGAGACTTTTTAGACAGCCTAATAATAATTTAGAACATCTAAAATTATATAATATAGGTAACTAAAAGTCAATAATAAAGTATTGACTAAATAATATAATTATGGTATAATACTCGCGATATCGGGGCGTGGCGCAGATGGGAGCGCGTTTGCATGGGGCGCAAAAGGTCGCTGGTTCAAGTCCAGTCGCCCCGACCAATGCCAACCAGTAAGGTTGGCATTTTTTTATAATTATTAGGAATGACTTTTTATTTTATAGAACAATAAAATGGATAGAACAATAAATTAATTGAGAATTATAGAGGTGATTGAGTTGAGATTAAAACTTATAATACTTGCAATATCTTCATTTATAGTAATAATGACAGGCATAGTTGTAGTACCTATAATATTTAAAAATGAACCACCTTCAATTCCTGAATTGTATTCACCAGTTAATGGTGCAACAGAAATACCTGTTAATACAGTTTTTACATGGAATGCAAGTGATCCAGATGGAGATAGTTTGACATATGATTTATATCTTTCAACAGATAAAAATAAATTAACTCCAGTTGCGTCAGACTTATCTGAAACATCTTTTTCCAAAATATTAAATTATAATAAAACGTATTACTGGAAAGTAGTGGCCAGAGATAAAAAAGATAAAAGTGAAAGCGAAATTTGGTTTTTTAGTACAGAAAATGCAATACCGCTAAAACCACATTCTCCCAATCCGAAAGATGGAGAGATAAATGTTCCTTTAATAACAACGTTAAGCTGGAAAAGTGAAGATTTAGATGGAGATAAAATATATTATGATGTTTATTTAGGCCGTTCTATAGATACAATGAAGCCAATAGCTACCGGTATAGAAATTCCATCAATAGAAGTTAATTTGAAAGAGAATGCCAGATATTATTGGAAAATAGTAGTAAAAGATGGGCATGGAGGCATTCGTTATGGTGATATATGGGTATTTCAAACAAAATCTGTAAAAAAGTTAGGGAAACCATTTGAACCAATACCAACCAATGGAGCAACAAATTTAGAAACAAATATTACATTAAAATGGAAATATGAAGGGAAAGAAGCACTTTTTGATTTGTATCTTGGATTAAAACCACAGAATTTGAATTTAGTTGCACAAAATTTAGGATATCAATTTTATGATATGTCAGTTGATTATGGAAAGGTTTATTATTGGAAAGTTGTAGCAAAATCAGGAAATGAAGAAAAAGAAAGTTCAATATGGAATTTTTCAACAAAGCAATTATTAATAAAAGAACAAGCAACTGAGGAGTCAACTGAAACATCATTAATAACAGTTGAAAGTAGTGTTATAACAATACAATCAACTCAAACAGAAAAGAATATAAATATTGCTCAATCAAAAACAAATCAAACACAAAATATTGAAAATAAAAATAAAAAATATGTATATACTACTGGTAGTGGAATAGGGATGTATATTATTGATGTTACAGATCCTGAAAAACCAAAAATAATAAATCATGTATACACCGAAGGATGGGCGGTTGGTTTATATGTAAGAGATAAGCATGCATACATAGCAGATTGGATAAATGGTGTTGTGGTAGCTGATATTAATGATATAAAGAATCCAAAAAAAGTTACAAAATTAGAAACATTTGGGAAAGTTTATTCGATATTTGTAAAAAAAGATGTGGCATATATTTTAGAAGGAAGTTCAGGAATGGAAATTGCTAAAATAGAAAAAGATTATTCATTAAAAACTATGAGTTATCTTGAATTGCAAGGGGCATCGGGAAGGATATTTGTAGAAAATAATTATGCATATATACCAATGGGATATGATGGATTTGTTATTGTAGATGTTTCTGATGAGAAAATTCCGAAGCTATTGAGTTATTTTGACGCAGAAGGATTCGCATATAATGTTGTGGTGGAAAATGATATAGCTTATCTGGCAGATGGAGGTAAAGGGTTAAAAATAATAAATGTAAAGGATAAGAAACATCCAAAATTAGTATCTAAATTAACTCTTGAATCAGAATGGGCGAGGGTATTTGTCTCAAATGATATAGTTTTTTATGCACAAGGTAATAAAGGATTTTCCTTAATAGATGTTTCTAATAAATCAAAGCCAATATTATTAACGACTATTGATACAAAAGGTTTTTGTTATGGAGGATATATAAGAGATAATTATTTATATGTAGCAGATGGTGAAAATGGGCTTTTAATATACGATATATCTGATCCTGAAAAACCAATTTTATTATCGAATTTAACAAATTTATATTTACAGAATATTATATTAGAAGTTAAATAATATTGAACTAAATTAAATATATTTAGTCTAAAAATATGATGAGACCTCTTTTGTGGTATAATTAAAAAAAGGCCACAGAGAGGTGATTTTCTTGAATGAAAAAAAATTGGTAGAAAAATTAAAAAAGAAAGACAAAGAAGCATTTGAAGAATTATATAATATATATGCGCCAAAAATATATGTAACATTAAAGAAATTTGTTGATATAAGTGAAATAGAAGATGCTCTTCAAGAAGTTTTTTTTAAAATTTTTAAGGGAATACATACATTTAGAGGAGATTCTAAATTATCCACATGGATATATCAGGTTACTGTAAATGTAGGGAAAGATTATATTAGAAAGAAAAAGAAAAACATAGTTGAAAATATAGATTTAACAGAAAATTATACAGAAGGATTTGGATTACAACCAGAAGCTGATGTAAATGTGTCCAGTGAAGTATTAAATGAAATGGAAATGGATAAAATAACAAAAATAATGGATAAACTTTCTGAAGAAGATAGACTTTTAATAAAGTTGAGGGATATAGATGGGTTAAGTTATGATGAAATTGCCGAAAAATTAAATAAACCATTGGGAAGTGTAAAAAGCCGGTTGCATTATGCAAGAAAAAAATTCCAAAAACTCTTGAAGGAGGAAAATCTTGTATGATTGATGAAAGAAGATATGATTTATTAAATAAAATACTTGATGGAGAATACATTGAACAAATGGATCAATCATTGGAAGATGAAATTGAAAAATATAAAATGTATGTAAAAGCATATTTTCTTTCACAGGAAAGCTATGCTATTGTTAATAGATGTAAAAAAACAATAATATCTAAAATTATTGTAAGTTTGGATATGGAGGATTAAAATGAGAGAAATATTTATTGTTAATTCTATTGAAGGAGAAAAAGTAAAATTAATAAGCACAAGAAGTTCAAGTTGCGAAAGTTGTTCGCTAAATGGTGCATGTAATTTAACTGGTAGCAATAGTGAAAGGTTAATGACAATTGAAAAAAAGGAGTTTAGAAAGATTCCAGATATAGGTGATTACGTGGTAATTGAAATACCAGATTTTTCAATCTCAAAAATATCATTTATAATTTATGGTTTTCCTTTAACTTTATTTATAGCCTTGTTGGTAATAACATATACTTTAACCAAAAACGATACACAGGCATTTGTCGCAGGGATAGTTGGGTTGGCAATTGCTTATGGTATCATAGCATATGTGGATAGGACAGTTTTTAAAAAGAAATATAAACCAGCTGTTGTTGAAGTATTGCCAAAATCGAAAAATTTTGATTTAAAATTAGGAATAATCAATAATTAAAAATACCCACCAGGTTGTGGGTATTTTTTATAAATATTCATCTCTTTTTTTGAGAAATAAAGAATAAATTTATCAATAAAAAACTAGAAGAAATTATCATAAGGGCAATACCCACATTAAATTTATCAGATAAAAATCCAACTATAGGAACTATAATAGCAGCTAA
This sequence comes from Marinitoga sp. 1154, assembly GCF_013363285.1. NCBI lineage: Bacteria > Thermotogati > Thermotogota > Thermotogae > Petrotogales > Petrotogaceae > Marinitoga > Marinitoga sp. 1154. The sequence continues at coordinate 15,774 of NZ_LBFB01000027.1, forward strand.
AATGGTTTTTAATTGTGATTCTGCAGATAAAACAGAAGCCAAAATATTACTATTGATATTTTCAGAAATATATGCAACTCCTATAGGTCGTCTTAAATTTTCAATTAGATATATTCCAAGATAAAAAATAATTGACATAAATAACCAATTTGAATTATAGGTAAATCCACTTATAATACCAAAAATAAAACCTAAATTCATTGTAATAAGTAATGGATTTAAAAGATTTTTAAAATGTTCCGAAAATTTTCCAGATTTTCTTGAAAAAAATGAAGTGAGTAAATAAATTATAAAATAAACTATACCAATTACAATTGCCGAGCGCTTTTCATTTTCCAGATACATAAAAATAGGTAGAGATAGTGCAAACGTTTTTAATACTGGTTGCAAAAAGTCTTTTATAGCAGAATAAAAGCCGCTATATGTTGCAGTTAAAAGAATACTCCTGAATAAATTAAAACTTTTAAAAGACATAGCAAATTCATATATCACGCATGAAAAAGATTGTTTAAAATTTTTCCAGTTGAATTCTTTTAATTCTCCGTCAAGCTCTTTAGGATAAGTTAGCATTAAAATCAAATCAAGAACATATGGAATAACAGAAATTAAAAATACAGTTTGGTAATTTCCAGAATAAAAAACAATTCCAGCTGCCAGCAGTGAAGAAATAGCAGAGCCTAATTGAGAACAAGAACGCGTATTTCCATAGTAGTAAACCTTCAAATTCTGCCAGCCTTTTATTTTTAAATACTCCAAAATCATTGCCTTATGAGTTCCAGATCTAAAAGCTTCTCCAAAAGCATATAAAATCATAGAAAAAGTAAATAAATAGAAGCTTTTAGAAATATAGAAAATCAAAAAAGAAATGATATAACTTGAAAAAGAAAATACCATCGAGCGGCGTCTTCCAATAGAATCTGCAACAATACCTGTTGGTATTTCGAGTATATTTGTAGAAATCTTCATTACAGAATATAATAATCCTATTTGAAAATAAGATAATCCCTTTTCTAAAAAGAATAAAATTAGAAATGGTTCGAAAAATCTTAAATTTTTCAGAAAACCATAAGTGCAGAATTTATAAAATTGAAGATCCTTGAATTTTTTGTCCATAATTTCACCCCTGAAAATAAACTTTGTATAATCATTAGAATATGATATTCAAGAAATCAGATTTACTCACAAAAATTTTCCACGCCATGTTTTTTATGATACCACTTTCTTACTTTTTCTCCAAATCTCAATTGGTGTGTGTTAAAAAACTATATATAAAATATAAAGAAATATTGAATATTATATAATATAAAAAACCCCGTTAAACGGGGGGTTAATAAATAATTTATTTTGAACATTTTAGAATTAAAGTTACTCTAAAACAACATTGTAATTAATTTTTGAACAGAGGTGTTATATCAAATAATGAAACCATTAAGGATAAACCCTGTATAATGTTCTTGCAAAAGGAATTGCTTCTCTAATATGTTTTAATCCGCAAATCCAGGCAACGGTTCTTTCAATGCCAAGGCCAAATCCACTATGTGGAACAGAACCAAATTTTCTTAAATCAAGATACCATTGATATCCTTCAACAGGTAAATTGTTTTCTTTTAATCTTTCTATAAGAACATCTTCCTGCCAGATTCTCTCTGAAGCGCCTATTATTTCGCCATATCCTTCTGGAGCTATCATGTCATCACATAAGACAACATCCGGGTTTTCTGGATCTGGTTGCATATAAAATGCTTTTACTGATTTTGGATATTTTTCAATAATTACAGGTCTATCAAATTCTTCGGAAATTAAAGTTTCATCGTCAGCACCTAAATCTTCACCCCATTTAATATCTGAACCTTTTTTATTCAATAATTTTATAGCTTCTGTATATGTAATTCGAGGAAATGGAGCTTCAATTTTTTCTAACTTACTGATGTCCCTATCAAGTGCAACTAAATTTTCAGAAGCATTTTCTAAAACTTTTTTTACAATATATGATACTAAATCTTCTTGCAATTTCATATTATCTTCATGTTTGTAATATGCAACTTCAGCCTCATTCATCCAAAATTCTATTAAATGTCTTCTGGTTTTCGATTTTTCTGCTCTAAAAGTTGGCCCTAAATTATATACCTTCCCTAAAGACATTGCAGCAGCTTCGAGATATAATTGACCTGTCTGGGCGAGATAAACCTTTCCATAATCAAAATATTCTATTTCAAATGTATTTCCTGCACTCTCTCCTATTGATCCTGTGAATATAGGTGTATCAATTAAAATAAAATCATTGTTATTATAAAATTCCCTAATAGCTTTAATGATTTCGTGTCTTACTTTTAAAATGTGAAATTGTCTTCTTGATCTGAGCCATAAATGTCTATGTTCCATCAAAAAGTCTATTCCATGTTCTTTTTTGGAAATTGGATAGTCTTCAACAGGGTTATGAATAATTTCAACTTCGTCTATATGTAACTCAAAACCAACAGGTGATCTTTGATCTTCAACCACAGTACCTCTGACGATTAAAGAACTTTCCATTTTTAATTTCTTTACTTGTTGATATTTTTCTTCACCTAATGTAGCTTTTTCAACAATCCCCTGGACAAATCCAGTACCATCTCTTAACTGCAAAAAGGCTATTTTTCCACTTGCTCTTTTATTCCATAACCATCCTCTAAATTCAATCTTTTTACCAATATACTTTTTCATATCCTTTATATATACCCATTCCATTTTTCTCCCTCCCAAAATTTTAGTTTTTATATATTATAACATATTCTATGTTATAATAAAATTAATTAATCTTTAGAAAGGGGGCATAATTGTGAATAATTTAAAGGATAGATTTGCAGGTGCTTTATTTGGATTGATTGTCGGAAATGCTTTAGGGGCTCCCTATAAAAATATAGATGTAGAACATATAAAGGATTTTTCGAGTGGTGGAGTATATAATTTAAATGCAGGTGAATGGACTGATAGTGCTTCAATGGCTTTGTGCCTTGCAGAAAGCTTAATTGAAGATGGGTTTGATTTGAAAAGTCAGATGAGAAAATATATAAAATGGATAGATGAAGGTTACCTATCATCAAAAAATAAGGCATTTGGTATAGATAACCAGACAATGGAAGCTCTTGTATATTATGAAAATAATAATTCTTTTGTTGAAATTACAGAAAAGGATTCCAATAAACCATTGGCAAGGTTAGCGCCTGTTCCAATGTATTTTAAAAATTCATTTAAAGATGCTATATATTATTCCGGACAAAGTGCCTATACAACCCATAATAATATATTTACAATACATTCTTGCAAATTGTTTGGAGGAATATTACATCAGGCTATTAATGGAAAAGATAAACAATTTTTGATGGATGAAGTGCATAAGCATATGGATTTGATATATGATGTTAAGTTGAGAATCGTTGATATTAAATATAAAAGTGAAAGCCAGATAATATCTTCCTCAACATCTCTTGATTCGCTTGAAATTGCATTATGGTCTTTTTATAATACAGATAATTTTAAAGATGCTGTTTTAACAGCTATAAATTTTAAAGGAGATACTGATACTATTGGGGCAATAATAGGTCAATTAGCAGGAGCGTATTATGGATTTAATGAAATTCCAAAATTATGGGTATTAAAGATTGCGAAAAAAGATTTGATTATAGATACAATAAAAAGATTATATAATAAAATCTCCCGTTGAGGGAGATTTTATTATATTACCCATTTTCCGTTTTTCATAATTAACTCTTCTTTTCCATTTTTTATACCGTATACATTCATCTCTTCATTTCCAATCATAAAATCAACATGTGTAATGCTATTATTTAAACCAACAGTTTTTAATTCTTCTTCATTCATATTTTCACCATTTTCAACACACGTAGAATACGCTCTTCCAAAAGCAAAATGTGAAGCAGCATTTTCATCAAATAATGTATTGTAAAATACTACATTCAATTGATAGATTGGAGAATCAACAGGAACTAAAGCAACTTCTCCAAGATAACTAGCGCCTTCATCTAAAGATATAGCCTGTTTTAATATATCTTCACCTTTTTCTGCTGTTACTTTAACAATTTTTCCATCTTTAAATTCCATTGTAAAACCATCGATTACGTTTCCACCGTATACCAATGGTTTGCTATTTCTAACATATCCGTTTACTTTATTTTTATGAGGTGCTGTAAATACTTCTTCAGTTGGAATATTTGGAAGGAAAACAATTCCATCTTCATTTTTTTGGGCACCGCCTAACCATTTGTGATTTTTTGGTAATCCTACAGTTAAATCAGTACCAGGGCCTTCATATCTTAAATAATCATATTGTTTATTATTTAAATATTTTGTTTTTTCTTTTAAATTATTTAAATGTTTATTCCATAATTGAATGGGGTCTTCATTTTCATTAACTCTAACGATTTTTAATATTGCATTCCATAATTCTTGTATAGGGTTATCAGAATTAGGAAATACTTTTTCTGCCCATTTTTTTGAAGGAACAGCACCAATTGACCATGAAACTTTATCGGCCATTATAACTTTTGATACATCCTTCATAGCAGTTTGCCTTGTTTTGGAATATTGTCCAATTTTTTGTGGATCAATTGTTTTTAATATATCAGGGTCAGAACCTATAATACTTAAAAATGCCCCTTTTTTATCACAAAAATATTTTGCCATATCTACTTCCCATTGATGAAATTCATTTAACAACTCATCATTAGCATATTTTAATTTTAAAAATAACATATATTCATCGTTATATACTGTATATACTTCTTTTGCTCCAGCTTCGTAAGCTTTTTTTGCAACTATTCGCGTGAAATCTACAGCATCTATTGTAGATCTTAAAAAAACTCTTTGCCCTTTCTGTACATTAATTCCCACTTTTACTAAAAGTTCAGCGTATTTTTCCATTAATTTTTCCATTATGTTTCCTCCTTAAATAATTTTAATTGTTCAGCTTTTAAAGGATATCCTTCCATTAACTTTATTTTTAATTCAGTTTTTTCAATTAAATCTTTATATTCAGAAAATTGTTTTAAAGATGATAGAATTTGTTTTTTGAAAAGAGTAAAATAATCTATTTCAAAATCATTATATAATAATTTTTTGAAATCTTCAAGATGTTTCCTTTCAATACTAGCAGATATATAATAAATCTTTCCACTTTGATTCTTATTAAAAATATTTTTTATAGTTTCAAAATGCTTGAAATTATAATACTTTATATAATAATATAATAATCTATCATCATAATTAAATTTAAAATTATAAACTTTTTCCATAAAAATAGCAGATCTTATATGGTTTGGCAATGTTTTATATTTTGTAAAATCTTTTTTTCTAATACTTTTTATTATAGCAATATCTTCTAATGGGAATTTTTTTAGTTCGTTGTAGTAAAATATAAAATCATCCATTTTTAATTCATTATCTAACGCTTTTAAAAAGAGAGAAGATAAGATATTTTTCAAAATATCTGGAGTATCTTTTCGTACAATTTCCACACCATGTGTGATGATTTTCCTGTCAAAATCATATCCAAAATATCGTTTTTTTACTCCAAAAAAACGAACTCGTTTATAAATTTTATCAACTTCCATATTTAAAGTGCATTCAATTTTCTCTTTTGTAAATTTGGTTATTAATTCTTTTTGAATACTTTCATTAATATAATTTGTTAAAAAATTTCCTATTTCCAAAATATCTTTTTTATTCAGTTTTTCATCACATTCTATATAGTTAAAAGAACTGTCTGTATCGGAATAAAGCACTTTTGTTTTGAAATCAATATATCTTCCATTTATAGATATATTTTTAAAATGATGATTATTCAATTCGTTATTTACAAATCTTAATGCAGATCTTGCGGCAGCTAAAATAGCCAGATAAATTCTTGTATCATGAAGTGCAAAATTATCAGTTCCTAATACTCCATATATTGAATTTAGAAGTATTTTATAATTATATTGTTTAATATCATATATAACGTAGTTAGGGTCGTCAGGATCTGTATTTTTTTTTAATTCTTTATAATATAAACGTTCTTTTAAAAAGAATTTTATTAATGCAGGTATTATTCCCTCTTTTTTTAGAGAAAACTTCAAAGGTCTATAAACATCGTTTTCTTCTTCAACAAGAATTCTTCCAAGGTCTATATGTCTTTCATTATAATTCGAACTATACACAAGTGTTTCTGGAGAAATATTATAGGTAGCAATTATATTTGGATAAAGAGAGGTAAAATCTAGTACAATAACATTATCAAATGTTTTATTTGGTGGAGTTAAAACAATAGCACCTGTTATTTTTATATCATTTTTTTCTCTTTCATAAAATCTAAAAGTAATTTTATTTTTTAAAATAAATTGTTGAATAAAATGTTCAATAGAAATAGAAGTTCCAAATAACAAATTATATGGAATCCTTATTAATGATTGTAGAGAACATATCAAACCTATTAATTTTAATTTATTCTCAAGTTCTACGAGGATTTCAACATCTCTAAAAATATAATCAATAAATTTTCTCATATCTTTATTATAATAATTGAATCCCTTATATTCGGTTTTGCCTAATATTTTGTGATGTTTGGCAACAATATCTAATTTGTATGATGCGGGCTTATCTAAAACATATCGTCTATATAATTCAAGGTAATCTATTAAATTTATTCCGGGAATATTATTATAAAATCGGCCATCACTTTGATATGAAGAGTGTTTTAAATATGGAATTGCACTTAAATTTATATTATAAATATCGGCTCTTTTTATTAAATAAGGAATATCAAATCCATTTGAGAACCAGCCTGTTATAATATCAGGTTGGTCCTTTTTTATTATTTCACTAAAATATTTCAACATATTTTTTTCAGAATCAAAAAATATAATATTTTTATTAGAATAGAGTTTTTTATTATATACAACAAAAGCGTAATATTCATTTTTATAAGTATCATAATATGTAATTGAAGTAATATAACCACTATAATCATCCACGTTTTCACTTGTAATTTCAATATCTAAAAACCAAACTTTTTTATCATCAGGATTTTCAGATATGTTTTTGCTAAATATATTCATTATGTTTTTTCCATACAAATAAATATTATTTTTTTCCAATTCATCAGAAATCTTCTTAAATAGATTATAAGAAATGTCAAGAGTTGTGTTTATCAAATTTTTTCCATATATATCTTTCCAATTAAAATCAATGTTAACAAAACTTTTTATTCTGTATTTAGACAGAATTTTTTCAACTTTATCTATATAAACATCTTCAAAGATTAAATTAAAATACTTATATTCTTTTTTAAGTTTAGAATTAATATTTTCTTTAAAATAAAATTCCTTAGTTGAAGGGTCTTGCCATATTGAAGTTATCATATATTTATCACCACTGTGGTATAATTATTTATAATCTAAAATTATCAGGAGGGATAATATGAAAATTATTAAATATGATTCATTAGAAAAATTATCAGAAGTAAATTTTGATGCGAGAAAATTATTAACCTCAAAAAAATTAGAAATAGTTTTAATCAGTTTAGAATCAGGAGAAGTTGTAAAAAAACATTCCACACCATTTGATGCAATATTTTTTATTTCTAAAGGAAAAGGTGTAGTTGAGTTATCTGATGAAAAAATCGATGTAAATGAAAATGACATGATTTATTGTGATAAAAATATTGAGCATGGAATAATAAACAATTCTAATGACAGATTAAACGTATTAGTGATTAAATTACTTAATTAATAATAGTAAAAATGTTGAAATTAGTGAAAAATAATGAATTTTGTGTTTTAGATATAAACCTAATCCAAAAAGCGAAGATAGAATTATAGAAATTGTCATATACAATATTATTATAACCGAAAAAAGTAATTATTATGTTAAAGAAAAATTTGAGACTTGTATTTATCCCGAAAGAACAATATCATTAACACGCTGCAAGCGAAAATATCTGTTTTTCAAACATTTAAAGCGTTCTAAAAAATTAAGTTTTTAATTTTTTAGAGTTATTTTTAAAATCTAATTTTTTAATCAAATAACCCACCGTAGATGTGAATATTTTCTTTGAAAATATTGAAAAGTTATTATTTAAAATAATAAATTACGATGTCTAAAAAGTCAAATTCACTCAGGCAGCTCGATTGCTTATCCTTAAAATTATTCATTCTCAGCCGTCGCTCAAACAATACATCGTGTATTGTTTCGCTCAAAATTACATCCATGTAATTTTGACGGCTTCCATTTACGCTTAGATTTTTTAGGATAAAAAATCTAAGGGAAAAAGATTTATAATTATATAATAAAAATCTTTTATCCTATACCCGCGGTAGCGTGTAAGGGCAATCTTCGAGCCTTCGTTTCATTTGAGATTTTTTAGACAACTTAATTTTAAAATATTAAATTTTTATCTTATAACCCGCCGTAGGCGTGTAACACCGGAGGTGAATCATGAGAAGATTCTGTACAAGTGGACCTGTTGATAAAAAGACATGTTATTATGTTGAGCGACCAGATATAATGGAAGAAGCACTTGACCATATAGAAAATTGGAGATATTTTACAGTATCGGCACCAAGACAGAGTGGAAAAACAACATTATTAAATGATATAGTTGAAAAAATAAAAGATAAATATTTACCAATATTTATATCTTTTGAAAGTTACGGGAAAAAAAGTTTAAAAAGTTTTTTAAAAACCATTATCAGAGATATAGAAGATGACATTGAATATAGATATAATCAAAAAATTGAATTAAAAACATTAGAAGAACTGGATGAAATAAGAGAAACAATATTAGAAATATATAAAAAAACAAACAAAGAAATAGTATTAATGATAGATGAATTTGAAAGATTAGATGAAAATATAATGAATGAATTTTTGCATATAATACGAAGTATATATCACAAAAAACAAATATACAAACTCAGAAGTGTAATATTAATAAGCGTAGGATATCTAAGTGGAATATTAGAAGACAATGCCAGTCCATTCAACATAGCAGAACACTTAGAAGTGCCATACTTT
>NZ_LBFB01000028.1:0-23886 GCF_013363285.1 Marinitoga sp. 1154
TTACTTCCTGCGATATTTCTACTGCATTACTTGATACGTTTTGCGCTGCTATTGATACTTCATTTACTCCTGAGGTTAGTTCTTCTGTTGTCGCTGCTGCATTTTCTGCATTTTCTTCTATTGCTCTTGCTTTTTCCTGTGCTTCTTCGTTTGCCAACATTGTCTTTTCTGCTACTTTTCCTAATACCTCCGATGATTCTTCTATTTTATTTCCCGCTTCTAATAACCATTTTACTGTTTCTCTCAGGTTATTTGACATGTTTTGCAATGACTTCGCTATTATCGCTGTTTCATCTTTCCCTTTTGATTTGAATTCTACTGTAAAGTCTCCTGTTGCAAATCTGTCTACTTTTTTGCTTAATTCCATTAATGGTTTTGATATTTTTCTGGCAAATATTATTGATATTATTATCGATATTATTAATATTATTATTGAGGTTATTATCAACACTATTTTTATCTTTTCTGATGCTGAAAATGCTTCTTTTGTCGATACTTCTGATATAAATGCCCATTTTATTTCTTTGTATTTAAATGGCGCATATGCCACTATTACTTTTTCACCTTTGTAATTTTTCCCTATTTCCCATCCTGTTTCCCCTGATAATGCCTTTTCTACATAATCTGTTTCTACTTTTTGTTTTAATATCGTTTCTTCTCCTGGTAGATTGTTTCTCATTATTTTATCTTCACTTACTATGTATGTTTTTCCTGTTTCTCCCATGCCGCTTTTGTCCTGAAGAAGCTTATCTATCTTACTTATAGGAATTCGGAATATGAGATATCCATATAATCCAAAATCTTCATCTTCTACTTTTACGCCAGCAAAGAATCCGATTCCACCTAAATATTTTCCTATTTCAGAAAAATGTACATTATTATCATTTTTTTCTTTTAATAATTTATAAAGTCTGGATAATATAGTATTTTCATTATTTAGGTCTGTAGCAAAATCATCATATTTACTTACAGAATATACAACCATCCCTTTTGGAGATATGAGTAACATATCTTCATAACCTTTTATATTTATAAATTCTCTAAAGTCCATTTGTAGTTCTGAATGCAAAACACTATAATCATAAAATATACTCATTATATTATCTTCAAAATTTTCTTTTTTGAAATTTTCATCATAGTAATAATCATATAATTGTGACTTATCTTTATAAGGGTTATTTTCAATATAAATTTTTCTTAATGTTGTTAGTATAGTATTCATATTCATAGAAGATTGGAAATCTTCCATTAAATTGGAGGAGGTAAAGAAAGCGTCCTTTATTTTTTCAAAGTTTTTGATATAAGTTAAATCTGACTCAGCCTCTTTTAATAGTGTATCAATAAAATCCATTTTCAGATTTTTCGCTACGATTAACTTCTCCAAAAAACTGTTTTTTAAAGAGTTTTGAGAATTCGAAATACTTATTGTAAAAAAAACGACTAACACTAAAGATACAATCACTACAAATAAAAGAAGAATCTTTCCCTGTAATCTCATTTTTTTACCTCCAATATTTTTTTCCAAATTATTATATCACATGATATATTAATTTTCAAAAAAGATAAAATTGGTACTTTCTTTTAATTTAGTTTTTTCAAGTTTAATTAACTAAAGAAAATACAATTATTTGAATATTATAATACTAAATGATATAATATATATGAATTATAAATTATAAAATTGTAAACTCATGAAATTCAGGTGAAATTATGAAAATAAAAAATATTTTTAAGGATCCGATAAATAAATTACTTTTATTAATTTTTATTTTTTTGCTCATTATAGGCTTACTATTATACATATCAGAATTTGGGAAAAATCCTGATATTAATTCTCTATTTGATGCGTTCTGGTGGCTAATTGTAACTATAGCAACAGTTGGGTATGGAGATATAGTCCCAAAAACAATTATAGGAAAAATTATAGGAATAATAATTATAATGCTTGGAGTTACGCTATTCTCACTTATTTCCGGTAGCATTGCATCATTATTGGTTGAATGGCGAATAAAAGAAAGGAAGGGGTTGGGGAAAGTGAAATTTAAAAATCATATTGTTATATTGGGATGGAATAATCATCTTGAAAAAACACTTGAGGCTATGAATAAATTTATAAATCTTGAAGATTATCATATAGTTCTGGTAAATCAAGCTGATGAAGAAGATTACGAAAATTTTAGATCCAGATTTGCTGACTTAAATATAAAATTTATACATGGTGATTTTACTAAAGAAAATGTTTTAAAAAGGGCAAATATTTCACAGGCAAAACATATTATCATATTATCAGATACTTATGGTGGAAAAAGTCTGGAAGAATGTGATGAAAGAACATTAATAAGCATTTTATTAATAAGAACACTTAATGATACTGCAAAAATATATGCAGAGGTTGTAAAGGAAGAGAAAGCCAAGTATGTTTTAAGAGCAGGTGCTGATGATATAATTTTAGGAAGTGAATTTAATTCTATATTATTGTCTTCAGCATTATTATCTCCTGCTTATCATATGTTATTAAGAGAAATAGCATCATTAGAAAATATGAGAGTAAAATTAATTTCTATTCCAAAAACATTTATAGGCAAAAAGTTTAAAGATTTTTTTGATTATATAAAAAAAGAAGAACATGCTTTAGCTATAGGATTGGTGAGCATGAAAAAAGAATTTACTATAAATGATTTTTTATCTTCAGATAGTTCTATAGATAATTTTATAAGGCAGAAATTTGAAGAGGCTGAAGAAGATTTTTTTGATGAAGAAAAGAAAAATGATTATGATTTAAAGTTAAACCCTGAGGATACATATATAATTTTTGAAAATGATACTTATGCATTTATAATAAAGTAGGTGAAAAAATGGAAGAATTTTTGAAAAATATATCCTTATTTAAGGAATTAACCGATGAACAATTAAATGAAATTTCTAAAATTTTAAAACCTATTAATTTTAAAACAGGAGAAATTATAATTTCTGAGGGTGAAAAAGGAGACACCATGTATATTTTTAAAAAAGGTAAGGTCCAAATCACTCATCAATTGACCTTAAAAATTGGTTCTCACCATTGGGAAGAGAGTGAGAAATCTATGGCTATTTTAGATGATAAAAAAATCAGTTTTTTTGGAGAAATGTCGCTCGTAACCGGTTCTCCTCGTTCTGCTACAATCAAGGCTATTAGTGAATGTGAATTATATGAAATATCAAAAAAGGATTTTGAAAATCTGGCGGAAAAAAGACCAGATATTGGATATAAAATAATGAAAGAAATTGCATCAACATTAAGCTGTAGAATAGAAAATTTAAATGAAAATATATTAAAATTAACAACTGCTTTGAGTATTGCTTTATCAAAAAAGAAGAAATAAAAACCAAGATGTTAAAATAGTAGTTCTATTTTAACATCTTTCTGAAAATATAATTAACTACAACCTGAATAGCTTTTTCATTGAATCCTCCTTCTGGAATAATAATATCCGCATACTTTTTTGTTGGTTCAACGTATGCGTCGTGCATAGGTTTTACAGTATTTGTATATTGATTTATTACAGAATCGAGATCTCTTCCTCTTTCTTTTATATCTCTCTCAAGACGCCTTATAAATCTTATATCATTTTCTGTATCAACATATATAGCAAGATCATAAAGATTTCTCAATTCTTCGTAATATAAAGCAAATATCCCCTCAACGATTATTATCGGTTTTGGTTCAAAGCTCATTGTACCAATCCTGGTAAATTGGGAAAAATCATACTCTGGTAAATCAATAATTTTACCATTTTTTAAATCATTAATATGCTTAAACATCAATTCGTTTTCAATCATGCTTGGATGATCATAATTATGCAATTTTCTTTGTTCAAGAGTTTCATGGCTTAAATCTCTATAATAATTATCCATTGGTAATATTTCACAATTTTGTGTTCCCAATGTTTCTCTTATTTTATATGCGACAGTTGTTTTTCCTGATCCTGTGCCACCAGCAATACCAATAACGTACATGATTAACACTCCCTACTTATTTAGATTTTTTGAAATTAAATTTAAATCCTAAAATTATATATATAATTGAAAAAACAATTATTGTTATTAATTCAATATCACTAATATTTGTATTATGTTTTAATAAAGTGTTTTCTCCAATTTTTAGTGAAAGAGAATATTCTAAAGCGTATAAAGTAAAAAATCCGGCAATAGCTGAAGAAATAAGTATTGTCAAAATAGATACAACGTTATCGAAACTTTTAGTAATTAGTATTGATACTATTATTCCAAATATTATGACAAAAATCCAGGGTATATATAATGTATCTATGTTTTTTAAAATGTTTAAACTTTCAAAAAATCCAGGATAAAAATTTGAAATAACGCCATAGATTTCTATTCCAACAATACCGCCTAATATAAAACCTGCAATTTGTGCAGAAGATTTAAAGAAAGTATAAGTTAAAATACCAATTATAACAGAGAAAATCAAAAAAGAAATTTCCTGTTTTACTTTTATCTGATTCAACAATTTATTAACAAAATCGAATTGTTGTAAGTATGGAATTATAAACACATAACTGCTTAAAAAACCAAGAATAAAAAAAATGACTTTTGAAACTTTTTTCGCAAAAAGCACAGAAATTAAAGATACTGGAAGAATTATATACCAGGAATTTGAATATGAATATAAAATCTGTAAAGATTCTGTACTTTGTTGGACAATATTTGATAGCGTTGACGCTAAAGTTTCTTCCATATTTATCACCTCTTCAAAAATATTCATTTTTGATAATAACAATATTATACAGTTTATTATATATTATACCATATTAAAAATATTATAAAAAAGTGCTATAATATTTATAGTAGTAAAGATATAAAAAAGTTATATTTTTAAGGAGGTTATAAAATGGAAAACCCTTTAATCGCAGCAATGATTCAATTCGCTATTTTAGGTACAGCTGGTGAGATAGTTGCAAAGTTGCTAATAAAAAGCAAAATTTCAGTTTTTAAAGTCATTTATTCAGCTATAGTTTGGGCGATTTTGGGAGTAATTATAAAATTTGCATTCACAGGATTTAACGGATTTGTCAAGGAATTGGTTGAACACAATTATTTGCCGTCAGAAAAAATATATCAGGCTTTTTTTAAATCATTATTTACAAATGCTTTTTTTGGACCGTGGTTAATAATAATTCATAGATTTCTGGATAATCTTCCAAAATTCAAAATCCCAAAAGATGGATTAAAAGGTGCATTATTTACATTATTATGGTTCTGGGTGCCTGCTCATACAGTAACTTTTTCTTTGCCTGTAGAATGGCAAATTACATTAGCTGCCGTTTGGAGTTTTGTTCTTGGATTAATTTTGGGTATTTTTGCAAATTTAAAAAAACCAAAGGAAGCTGAAAATGTTTAAAATTTTGATAATTGAAGATGATAAAATTTTAAATAAGACAATGTGTGATTTTTTAAGTAAATTCGATTATAAAACAATATGCGCAATGAGGGGATTGGAAGGCCTTGATATGGCTAAATCGGAAATCCCTGATTTAATTATTTTAGATCTATTTTTACCAGATATAAATGGAATGGATTTGATTGATAGGCTGAAAAAATATACCGAAGAAATAATAGTAATTACTGCTCATGGCGATATTGGAGATGCTGTAAAAGCCATGAAATTAGGAGTATATAATTTTCTTGAAAAACCGGTAGATTTAAAAGTTTTAATTAATGAAGTTAATAGAGCATTAGAGACTATTAAATTAAAAAAAGAAATTAAGGAGTTAAAAGATAGATTAAATGAATATCCTGAATTAATAGGAAAATCAAGATTTATCGAGCAAATAAAAAATAAAATAAATTTAATTGCGGAAAAAAATATTCCTGTGTTAATAACAGGTGAAAGTGGTACCGGTAAAGATATTATAGCTCAAATAATACACAAAACCAGTAATAGAAAAAAATTTGTTGCGGTAAATTGTGGTGCAATTCCGCCTGAACTATTTGAAAGCGAATTGTTTGGATATGAAAAAGGTGCTTTTACGGGTGCTGAACAGGAAAAACCTGGAAAATTCGAACTGGCACATAATGGAACATTATTTCTTGATGAAATTGGCGAATTGCCTAAAAACATGCAGGTAAAGTTGTTAAGGGTTCTTGAAAATAAAGAAGTAGAAAGGATTGGATCTACAAAATCTAAAAAAATTAATGTTAGAATCATAGCCGCTACTAATAGTAATCTTAAAAAAATGGTTGAGAATGGTGAATTCAGAGAAGATTTATACTTTAGATTATCAGTTTTTCAAATTGAAGTAGAACCTCTTAGAAATCATAAAGAGGATATACCTCTTTTGGTAAATTATTTTATACATAAAGCCAATGAAGAATTTGGAACTAAAATAAAGGGTATAAATCCAGATGCATTGGAAATTTTAAAAAAACATATATGGGTTGGAAATGTTCGAGAACTTAAAAATGTTATTTATTCAATGGTTGCAGTGGCAACAAAAGATATATTGGATAAATCATTTATTCCAGAAAATATAAAAAATAGTGAAGATATTGAATATGTGAAAATTCCTATTGGACTGAGACTTGAAGAAGTAGAGAAAAGGTATATACAAAAAACTCTGGAATTTACAAATAACAATAAAACACAGGCTGCTAATATCCTTGGAATATCAAAAATGACATTATTTTCTAAATTAAAGAAAATGAAAAATTAAGGGGGGATTTTATGTCTGAAGAAAAAGAAAAAAAACAGGAAAATTTAGATTTAAATGATTTATTAAATGATGCTGATAAAATCAATGATTTAATGGATTTAGAAAATTTAGAAAGCAATACAGAATCATCAAATCTGGAAGATAAAAAAATTGAAGAAAATGTTGAAAATTTGGAAGATCTGGAATTATTAGATAATATTGATGTTTCGACAGTTGAAAAAATGGCTGAAAATCTAGATAAAAGCTTGGAAGATACAACTAAAGAAGAAGTAATTCCTGATGATGAATTACATGAGCAGGAAGATATTTCCGAATCTACTATAACAGAAAACCCTGAAATAACGCCTTCAGTAGAAGAAGAAAACATCCCTGAATTGGAATTAAATGGAAATATCGAAAATGCTTCCGAAACACCACTTGAGGAAGTAGCGCATATTGCTGAAACACCTAAGCAAGAGGAAGTTTCCGAATCTACTATAACGGAAAACCCTGAAATAACGACTTCAGCAGAAGAAGAGAACATTCCTGAATTAGATATTGATGAAAATTCTGAAATCACACCTCAAAATATCGAGGAGGAAAATACATCTCAAGTTATAACTGAATCAACACAACTCGTCAATGAAAATGAAGCTACACAAAAAACAGAAGATGAATTAATTATGCCAGATATTAAAATTACAGATTTAGTTCTGGATGAAAAATTAAAAATGTTTGAATCAAGGTTAAATAATAAACTAAGTGAATATGAAAAAATCATAGAAAATTTAAAAGAAGAAAATAACGAATTAAAAAATAAATTAAAATTATATAATTCAAAATTTGAAACAATGGAAAGAGCTTTTATTTCTTTATTAAAAAATATGATATCTGTAGCTTTTGGAGATACTTCAGCTCTATTTAATGCTTTAATAGAAATGAAAAATCACATGCAATTTTCCAAAAAAAATATTACATTTTTAATTACATTAACAGAAAATTTAAAGAAGAAAATTCCTGAACAAAATCATTATGTGATATATCATATTCTGGGAAATTTACATACAGAAGTTAAAAACTACAGTGAAGCCGAAAAAGCATATCTCAGAGCGCTGGATTTCTGCGAAAATAATAAATCCACTGACATGCAATTTAATACTTCTGTTATTCAAAATAATCTGGGTACTATGTATGCGGAATTGAAAAAAGATGATTTAGCAAAAAAATATTTTGAAGTGTCCTTAAAGATCAGACGAAATTTAAAAGAAAAAGTTGATGGAAAATATGATATATATCTTTTTTACTCTTTAAATAACCTTGGAAGCTTAGAAATGCGCTTAGGAAATTTAGAAAGCGCTGAAATTTATTTGAATGAAGCTTTTTCAATGTTAAATGATAAAATACCTTCAGAAGATAAAGCTATGCTTTTATTTAATTTAGGAATATTATATCAGGAAAAGGTAGAAGATGAAAAAGCCAGAAAATATTTTGAAGATGCTTTAAAATTATATGAAAAATTATACGAAGATAACTCTATAAAATATATGAGAAGCTTGAAAAAGACTATAGAGAAATTGTCATCATACATTCCAGAGCTTAAACAAAAATATCAATGGGTATTTACGGAGTGATTACGTTGTCTGGACTAACTATTAGAATTAATGAAGTGTTTATAAATGGAATAATTAATAAATTAATTGGAGATAACGTACATAGAATAAAGAAATTAAATGTAAAAATGACAGATACAAAAATTCATTTTCAGTTTATAGCTAACCTTTTTAACAAAGATGGATTATTTGAATTTTTAATAGAGATAAAAGAGATCCCCTACACTTTAACCAATGGATATTTAAAATTTTCAATTTCTGGAGACGATGGAATTAAACGTATAATTGAAGGAATTATATATGTTTTTTCAAGATTTATAAATGGAATTGCCATTACTAATAACGAAATAAGTATAGATTTATCAAAAATAGAATACAACGAAAAATTAAAATTGTTATTAGAATCACTTAAGTTAGATAGTTTTGAAATCAAAAATAGCGAACTTTTATTAAAATTAAAATATATAGAATAGATAAAATACGAAAATACAAGTATGAAGGTGCAAAAATGCTGGAAATAAAAATAGATAAAAAAATGATAATGGATTTATTAAATAAATTTATAAAATATACTTCATCAGATTTTATAAGAAAAATTTTTAATGCGTCCACAAAAATAAGTTTTAAAGAAAATTCTATAGAAATTAAAGTATTTCTTCTTAAATATTATATAAAAATTCATAAAATACCTTTTACCCTTTCAGGCGTTTATGAATTCGAGCATAATTTACCCATATATTTGATAAATAAAAAAAAATTACCTCAAAATATATTAATAGACAAAAATAAAATATATATTTATATTAAAGAAAACTTTTTTACTAAAAGCGCTTATATAGATACATTTGTATTTGATAACGATAAATTAATAATAAAATTAAAATTATAATTTCAGGAGGGGAATAATGACAAAAACAGAAAAAAGCTGGGTTATGTATGATTGGGCGAATTCCGCCTATTCTCTTGTTATAACTACTGCTATCTTACCAATTTTCTTTAAAGAAGTCGCTGCAAAAGGGGTTGAAAATTATTTGTCAACTGCTTATTGGGGATATGGAAATACTTTTGCTACGATAATTGTAGCTCTATTAGCTCCTATTCTTGGAACAATTGCCGATTACAAAAATTTCAAAAAAAGATTTCTTACATTTTTCTGGTTAATTGGAATAATATCAACGATTTCTCTGATGACTGTCAATGAAGGTGACTGGCTGAAATGTATAATTATATATGTTTTTTCGGCTATTGGGTTTGCTGGTGCCAACATATTTTATGATTCTTTTCTGGTTGATGTAACCACAAACGAAAGAATGGATTGGATTTCTTCAAGTGGATTTGCATGGGGATATATTGGTAGCACAATTCCATTTATTATAAGTATGGCTATTATAATGAAACCTGATATTATAGGAATATCAAGCACATTAACAGCAACGAAACTTGCATTTTTAATTACAGGATTATGGTGGGGAGTATTTACATTACCTTTATTAAAAAATGTGAAACAAATTCACTATATTGAACCATCTAAAACACCAATAAAAGATAGTTTTAATAGAATCTGGAAAACATTTAAAGAAATAAAAAATTATAAAAATATATTTTTATTTTTAATAGCTTATTTCTTTTATATTGATGGTGTAGGAACTATTATAAAAATGGCAACGGTATATGGGAAAGATGTTGGAATAAGTAGTACTCAGCTATTACTTGCACTATTCGCAACTCAGGTTGTCGCTTTTCCTTTTGCATTAATTTACGGTAAACTGGCTCAAAAATTCAATGTAAAGATTATGCTATTTGTAGGAATAATTGTTTATTTTATAATTACAATATATGGATATTTTTTAGATTCGGCATTTGATTTTTGGGTACTTGCAATGTTGGTGGCTACTTCACAGGGGGGGGTTCAAGCATTAAGCAGATCTATGTATGGTAAATTAATTCCTAAAGAAAAATCGGCAGAATTTTTCGGTTTTTATAATATATTTGGAAAATTTGCGGCAATAATAGGTCCATTTTTGGTTGGATTTTTTTCTCAAATTACAAAAAGTTCAAGATTTGGCGTATTGAGTATTTCTATATTATTTATAATTGGTGCATTGATTTTAATAAGAGTAAAAGAAGAAAATTATATATAAAAATGAGACGCATAGCGTCTCATTTTTTTTAAACTACTTAAAAAACATAAAATTAATTGATTATAACTATTTATACTTAATTGTTTTGAGTATGCTCGTTTATATATAAGTATGTTTGAGTATGCGTATTTGACTATATGAAAAAAATTTCATAAAATTAATATGTATAAAATTACAACTTTAAAAAAAGAACATGAAAAAAAGGAATCTTTTTTGTTATGAAAATCACAATAAATTTAATATTTTTTAAAGGAGGCGTTACTATGTATAGAGTAGCATTATGGGGATTTGGAGCAATGGGAAGTGGTATAGCAAGAAATATAATGTCAAAATATGAATTAGAATTGGTTGGAGTTCATGATACAAGATATGTTGGTAAAGATGTTGGTGAATTATTAGAAATTGGGGAAATAGGTTTAAAAGTTTATGACTCTCCAGAAAAAATGCTAGATGAAACAAATCCTGATTTAGTAATTATTGCTACAAATTCTTTTGTTGAAGTAGTGAAAGAACAAATTATTATAGCTGTAAAAAAACATATTAATGTAATTACAATTGCTGAAGAAATGGCATATCCATTTTATACTCATCCAGATGAAGCAGAAGAAATGGATAGTTTAGCCAGGAGATA
Source organism: Marinitoga sp. 1154 (assembly GCF_013363285.1). Lineage (NCBI taxonomy): Bacteria > Thermotogati > Thermotogota > Thermotogae > Petrotogales > Petrotogaceae > Marinitoga > Marinitoga sp. 1154. Next base: position 11,075 of record NZ_LBFB01000028.1, read on the forward strand.
TGGTGTGTCCATATTGGGAACAGGTATTAATCCAGGATTTGTATTGGATACATTAATTTTGGCTTTATCTGGTGCTGCACTCAATGTAGAACAAATAAAAGCGGCAAGAATTAATGATTTATCTCCATTTGGTCCAACTGTTATGGAAACACAAGGAGTCGGAACAACTGTTGAAGAATTTGAAGAAGGAATTAAAACAGGGAAAATCGTAGGACATATTGGTTTTGAACAATCAATATATATGATAGCAGATGCTTTGGGATGGAATATCGATAAAATTGAACAAACAAGGGAACCAATAGTATCAAATGTATTGAGAGAAACTAAATATGTCAAAGTGGAACCTGGAATGGTTGCTGGATGTAATCATATAGCAAGAGCATACATGAATGGAAAATTAGTTATTGAATTAAAACACCCACAACAAGTAAGGCCAGAATTAGAAAATGTTGATACAGGAGATTATATAGAAATCATAGGTGATCCAAATTTGAATCTATCAATAAAACCTGAAATCCCTGGAGGAAAAGGAACAATTGCTGTTGCAACAAATATGATTCCATCTGTAATAGAAGCAGAATCTGGATTATTATCAATGGCGGATTTGCCTGTGCCAAGAGCATTAATAGGTGATTTAACATTATAGGAGTGATGAGATGATTGCTAAAAAAAATGATTGGGTTCAAATATATTTTATTGGGTTATCTCCAGAAAAGCGAGCTAATAATCTTCCAGAGGATACCAAACGTGTTCCTCTGGAAATACGTATAAAAGGTTTTTTATTGGCAGATAAAGCAAAAATAGGAGACGAAGTTGAAATAGAAACTCCTGTTGGAAGAATTGTAAAAGGAAAACTTGAAGAGATTTATCCAAAATACAAACATAATTTTGGGAAACCTGTAATTGAATTACTACAAATTGGAAAACAATTAAGAGAAATGATCGAAGGTGATCAGGAATGAATGATATGAGTTATGATTCAGTAATGGTAAGAAAAAATGAAATAATGAAAAAATCTGTAGGTGTTGATTATACAAAATATGAAATAGAAGGAATTGCTTTTGATTATGAAGCAATGATGAAAGATGCAGGATATACAATTGATGAAATAAAAAAAATACAGCTGGAAACAGGTGTAGGAAATACACCATTGGTAGAACTAAAAAATATAAATAAATTGATAAGAAAATTAGCGCCAAAGGGTAAAGGAGCAAGGATATTTGTAAAGGATGAAGCGACAAATCCTTCCGGATCTTTTAAAGACAGAAGGGCTTCAATTAGTGCATATAGAGCAAAAATAATGGGATATAAAGGAATTATGGCAGCAACAAGTGGTAATTATGGTGCTGCTGTTGCTTCTCAAGCCTCAAAAAGAGGTTTAAAATCGATAATTGTTCAGGAATGTTATGACAGTAAAGGGATTGGACAACCAGAAATATTAGAAAAAGCAAGAGCCTGTGAAGCGTATGGAGCTGAAGTTGTTCAATTAAGTGTGGGTCCTGAGCTATTTTATTATTTTTTAGTATTACTGGAAGAAACAGGGTATTTTAATGCATCATTGTATACACCTTTTGGAATTGCAGGTGTTGAAACACTTGGATATGAAATAGCTGAGCAATCAATAAAACAATTCGGAAAATATCCTGATGCTGTAGTTATCACACATGCTGGTGGTGGAAACTTAACAGGAACTGCAAGAGGGTTAAAAAAGGCCGGTGCTGAAAACACAAAAGTGATAGGCGCGAGTGTTGATTTACATGGATTGCATATGGCATCGGATAATGACTTTAATAAAAAATCATTTACAACAGGTCACACAGGATTCGGAATTCCGTTTGCAACCTTTCCGGATAGGTCAGATGTACCAAGAAATGCAGCAAGACCTTTAAGATATATGGATGAATACGTTTTAGTAACCCAGGGTGAAGTATTTTATATAACAGAAATGCTTGCAAATATTGAAGGGATGCAAAGAGGACCAGCTGGGAACACTTCATTAGCTGCAGCATTCGCGTTGGCTATGGAAATGGATGAAGATCAAATAATAGTAGTTAATGAAACCGAATATACAGGTGCTGGGAAATTGCCTTCTGCACAATTAACTTTTGCAAAGGAAAATGGAATTGAAATAAAATTCGGAGATCCAATAAATGAAGATATTCCTGGTAAAAATATAGTATTGCCTGATCATCCATCAAAAATAAAGGTAATAAAATACCCATTAGAAAAATTAAGAAAGTCATATATAAAAGAATTAAAAAAACGTTATGGAAAAAAAGACTTCACAAACAATGAATTGAAGTTTATAGCAGAGGACCTTTCTATATCAATTGAAGAAGTTAAAAATCTCATTAAGGAGGTTATCTCATAATGGAGCCAAGAAAATCTGATTTTGAAGAAAGAGCAAAACGTCTTAAAAACATGACAGATGAAGAATTAGATAAATATTTCTGGGAATTAGTAGAAAAAGTTGTAGATCCTTTAATTGATTTAGCTTCTACACATACATCACCTTCTGTTGAAAGATCTGTATTACTCAGAATGGGCTTTAATAGCATGGAAGCGAAAGCTTTAGTTGATAAATTCTTCGAAAAGCATATATTGGGAAAAGGTGCAGGAAATATTGTATATACAATAGCAAAAGAACATAATATAGATTATATACAAGCGGGAAGAGATTTAATAGCAGGAAAATTTTGGGACGATGTAGATAGAATTTTTGTTCATGGAGGCGATAAATAATGAAATTAGAGCCTAACAAAAAATTAAATGTAGAAGAAATATTAAAAGATTTAGATAAATATAGACCAAAAAGAAAAGGATGGACCTGGAGAAAAAAGTTACCTCCAAGAACAAAAATTGGTAATTTTGAATATTATGAGATTAGTGAACCTTTAAAAAATTTTGTTGCATTACCAGCTGCCCATTACTTTAACAATATAGATCCTCAACCTCAAGAAGTTATAACATCAGAAATTGCATCTGGTAGATTTGAAGAAGACATTAGAAGAATGAGAATGGCTGCATGGCATGGTGCAGATCATATAATGGTTATCAGAACATTAGGCCAAAGCCATATGGATGGGTTAATAGAGGGAACACCAGAAGGAATAGGTGGAATTCCAATTACTAGAAAGCAATTAAGAGCTTCAAGAAAGGCCCTTGATTTAATAGAAGACGAGGTTGGAAGACCTATTAATTTTCATAGTTATGTTTCTGGTGTTGCAGGTCCAGAAGTTGCAGTATTATTTGCTGAAGAAGGGGTAAATGGAGCGCATCAGGATCCTCAATATAATGTATTATATAGAGGAATAAATATGATTAGATCATTCGTTGATGCTGCAGTCGCTAAAAAAATAATGGCATCAGTTGATATGTTACAAATTGATGGGGCTCATAATGCAAATGCATCAGCAAAATTCGCATGGAAAGTTATGCCAGAATTATTGGTGCAGCATGCTATTAACTCATTATATTCTGTTAAAGCAGGGATGAAAAAAGAAAATATTGCGCTATCAACAGTTCCTCCAATTGTATCACCAACTCCGGAATTTAGATTAAACTTTATATATGCAATAACAATAAGAGAATTATTTAAAGATTATAAATTTAGAGCTCAAATGAATACAAGATATATAGAATCTGATCTCTTTGACGCAACAAGAATACATGTGCTTGACACATTAATTTCTAGATTAACAAAAGCAGATATACAATCAACAATTACACCAGACGAAGGGAGAAATGTACCATGGCATATTAATTCAATACGTGGTGTAGAAACTGCAAAACATACATTAATTGCTTTAGATGGAATTAAAGAAATGGTTCAGATAAATTGGGATAATGTAAGGGAAAAGGTTAGAGAATTAAAAATGAGAGCAATATTAATGTTAGAAGAGATAGTAGAAATGGGTGGATATTTCGAAGCAGTTGAAAATGGAATGTTTGTTGATAATGGTGAATATCCAGAAAGAATGGGTGATGGTATTGTTAGAAAGAAAGATGGAGGTATAGGAGCAGGTTCAGTTGTCCCAAGAGATAAAGACTATATGGCTCCAGTATGTCATCATTTTGGATATAATAATCTTCCAGAAAATTTAGAAAAACCATGTGATTTAATAAATGGATGTACATTATGTAATCCAGACAAAATACAATATATTGATGAACTTGATGAAGAAGATAATGTATATAAGAGATTAAACAAAATAAAAGAATATAGAGAAAATAATTTAATAAAACCAGAAGTTGAATGGAGTTATGATGGATATATACAACTTGATATGACAATTCCTGAATCACCAGAATATGCAGAAGCAGCAGCTCTTGAAATATGTAAAAGAATGGGTTTAGAAGATGCTCAGGTAATTTCAAAAACAATACTTCATCCAACAGAGGCAACATATATTGAGTTAAAAGCTAAAGTGCCATTTGCTATAAAAAAAGATGAATTAACATTACCTAAAAAAGCAGAAGTAATGTCAGACGATGAATTATTTGAATTCTTTGCTAAAAACAAAGTAAAAGTTGTAGCAGGAACAGTTGGAAATGATGAACATAATGTTGGTATAAGAGAAATACTTGACATAAAACATGGCGGAATTGAAAAATACGGTATAAAATATGAATATCTTGGCACAAGCGTTCCACCAGAAAAACTTATAGATGCTGCAATTGAATTTGGTGCTCAAGCGATTCTTGCTTCAATGATTGTTACACATAATGATGTCCATGTTGAAAATATGAAAAAATTACATCAACTTGCAATAGAAAAAGGTGTAAGAGATAAAATACTATTAATTGTTGGCGGTACTCAATTAAATGATGATTTAGCAAAAGAAAATGGAATGGATGCTGGATTTGGAAGGGGAACAAAAGGAGCACACGTTGCAACATTCATCGCTAAAAAATTGAAAGAAATGCTGGGAGATTAATATTAGACTCCTCTGCACATTGCAGAGGAGTTGTTTTTTGCAATTTGAACCATATACATCAAAATATGGTATAATTTATTATAATAACAAAATTAATAAAATTAAAAATACGATGTCCAAAAAGTAAAGTTGCTCAAACCTTGATTGTTAATCCTCAAAAATAGCTCATTCTCGCCGGTCGTATCAGACTCACATCCATGTTCGGCTTCACTCAATTTTGCATCCGTGCAAAATTGACCGGCTTTATTCACTATTTTTTCGGACAATCTGCGAGTTTTCGCTTGCTTTACTAATTGGACACCCTATTAAAAATAAAAAGGCAAATTATCCAGATTTGTTAAAAGCAGGAGGAATTTTCATGAAGTATATCGATAGAAAAAACACAGATTCTATAAAATGGGACTGGTATGAATGGAATAAACATATTTTTATAGAAAAAGATGTTTTACCAATGTGGGTAGCTGATATGGATTTTGAAGCTCCTAAAGAAGTTATACATGCATTAAAAAAAAGAATAGAACATGGAGTATATGGGTATACTTTTGAGCCAGTTGATTTAAAAGATAATATAATAAATTGGTTAAAATATAAACATAATTGGGAAATAAAAAAAGATTGGCTATTATCCATGCATGGCGTTATTCCCGCTTTAAATTTCTCAATTCAATTATACACAAATCCAGGAGATAATATTTTAATTCAAACTCCAGTTTATCCGCCGTTTATGAGTTCAATAAAAAATAATAATAGAAAACTTTTAATTAATGAATTAAAATTAGAAAATAATCATTATGAAATAGATTTTGATGATTTTGAGAGAAAAACAAAAGAATCTAAGATGTTTATATTATGTAGCCCTCATAATCCTATAGGAAGAGTGTGGAAAAAAGACGAATTAGAAAAAATGGCAGAGATTTGTCTAAAAAACGATGTCTTAATTGTATCTGATGAAATACATGCTGATTTAGCTTTTTCTAATTCTACCCATATTCCTATAGCTGCATTATCAGAAGAAATAGCAGATAATACTATAACTTTAATGGCTCCAAGTAAAACTTTTAATATAGCAGGATTTCATTATGCTTTTGCTGTAATAAAAAATATAAAATTAAAAAATAAATTTAAAAACTGGATTAAACAAAGCGGATTATTTTTACATAATATAGCTGGTTTAGTTGCAGCAAATGCTGCTTACAAATACGGAAAAAATTGGTTAATAGAAACTATGGAATATATCGAAGAAAATTATAAATTTGTTAGAGAATATTTTGAAAAAAATATACCTGAAGTAAGAGTAATAAAATCAGAAGGAACATTTTTAGTTTGGTTAGACTTTAGAAAATTAAATTTATCTCAGGATGAATTAAAAGATTTACTTGAAAAAAAAGCTAAAATTGGTTTAAATAATGGAATTACTTTTGGAACTAACGGAGAAGGATTTATGAGAATGAATATTGCAACTTCAAGAGAAAATATAATAGAAGCGTGCAGAAGAATTGAAAAGGCTATTAAAGGAGAATAAGTATGTCTGAAATAACAAAAAAAGCTTTAGCAAATTCATTAAAAAAATTAATGAAAGAAAAACCTTTGTCAAAAATAACCGTTAATGATGTAGTAAAAGATTGTGGGCTAAATAGAAGAACATTATATTATTATTTTCATGATATTTATGATTTATTAGAATGGATTTTCATCACAGACATATTAGAAGCTGTTGGAGAAAATAAACATTATGAGAACTGGCAAAAAGGATTTTTAAATCTTTTATATTATTTAAAAAATAACAAAAAAATTGTTTTAAATGCATATCATTCAATAGATAGAGATCGTTTGGAATTACATTTGTATGATACAGTTGCTAAATTTATTTATGATGTTGTTGAAGAATTATCAAAAGGAATAAATGTTTCAATTGAGGATAAAAATTATGTTGTGAAATTTTATGAAATAGCCCTTACTGGGATGATTATAGATTGGATAAAAAATAAAATGGATGAGGACCCGGAAATATTAACTTACAAATTAAATAAAATTATTGAAGGTGACATTAAAAGAGCATTAAAGAAATTTGAAAAAAGTAGAAGGTGAAGATGGAAAAGTATATACAGAAACGCAAATAGGAGGAAGAAAGAAATGGAATAAAATTACATATATGTTTTATAAAAACAAATTTTGAAAATCCGTTAATGATAAAACAATAAACCGAGGTTTTTACCTCGGTTTATTGTTTTATTTACCTCAATCTATATTACATTAAATCTTCAAGTGATGTATCTTTTAAAAGCTTTTTTACAAAAAATTCTCCAGGTAAAGGTTTTCCACTATATAGAGTTTTAGTTGCATTTATTACATGTCTGATATCATATTTACTTGGATAAATTTCAGGAACTTTCTTATCGAGATTTAATAATTTATAAACGGCTATAATAGCAGAACGCACAGAATATTCTACAGTAAATACACAATCATTTTCTATTTCTACAAATTGTCCTAAGAATGCCAAATTAACGCTTCCTTCTGGTACAACTTCTGGTCTATCTCCTTTTACACGTGGCATAAATTGACTCGTAATATGTGGCATCATTGCTGGAATTACAATTGCACTATCCACAATTTCTTCCATTAAATCTCCTTCTACACCAAGATGATATAATAATTCTCTTAATAATTCTTCGCCAGTACATTCGCTCATCTTTTTCTTTATATAATTACCTTCATTGTCTGGGAATAAACCATATGCCCATAATACCAAGACATTATCTGGTTGGTTTGCAAAATGTGGCTGTCTACTACATGTAACACTCATTAACCAATTTGAATCTTTTATTGTTACAATACCTCCTGTTACAACTCTTCCAGAATATGGATCTCTTCCTGTAAGATCTCTAAGAACATCTGCCATTTTTGAATCTTTAAATGTCATTGTAAATGATTCCCATTTTGTTTTGTCAATGTTTTCATAAAAAACTTCTGGCCTTCCAAATGCAGGATCTTTTGCAGCTATATTTTTCCACAAGCTCCATACAGGGCCTAATTCTGTATTTAATTCAGGAGCTTTATCCATGCTACCTAATGTCGAATTTTCTGTCATTGACCCGTTTATTACAAATACTAAATCATCCCTTGTTGTTTTTATATATTTCTTTTCTCCATTTTGAATTAGATGTATCCCAGTTACAACTTTTTCTTTTTCTGTTATATCTATATCAAGATCTATAACCTGTGTGTTATTTACAAAATTAACTCCATGTTCTTTTAGCCATCTTATTAATGGTATTACGAAAGAGTCATATTGATTATATTTTGAGAATAAAATATCTCTTAATTCTGTCATACCAGGTAATAGATGAATAAATCTTTCCATATATCTTTTCATTTCTACTACACTATGCCAATTTTGAAATGCAAACATACTTCTCCATAATAACCACATATCTGTTTCTAAAAATGATGGATCAAAAAATTCTTCAACAGTCATTGCTCCCAAATCTTCTTCTTTCATTAAAAATAGCTTTGTCAATTGTTTTATATGTTTTTCTTCTAACCCTAGTGTTTTAACGGGTACTCTTTCACCACCACTTTTAATTACCCTTTGGGCTGATACGTTGGGATCCCAGTCATTTATTTCTTTCATTTCATCCAGTACTGTTTTGTTTGGATCTTCAAGTGATGGAATATCTGCAAACATATCCCAGGTGCATTCATAATGTTCTTCCATTTCTCTACCGCCACGAATGATATAACCATTTTCTGGATCACCTATACCATCTAATGCACCACCATTTATATCTTTTCTTTCGAAAATTGTAATATTTTTTCCATCCATATGACCGTCTCTTATTAAATAAAATGCTGCTGCTAAAGATGCTATACCTGAACCTACAAGATAGGCTTTTTTATTTTCGATTCCTTTTGTTTTTTTTGGATTGTATTCTCTTTGATAAACGCTCATCCTTCATAACCTCCTTCAAATTTTTCTGACATGATTAAGTATAACCCTTTTTTTTATGTTTGTAAATAAACAAAATTGCCAATATGTGCAAATTTGCAACATATTTGGCAATTTGTGAAAATATAAAAATAAAAATATAGCGACACAAAGTCGCTATATTTTTATTTTTATGCAATTATTTAATATAATATTTTTAAAACTTTTGGAAGTTCTTTGCCAATCAATGAGATCAACTCTAAAAGGCAAATCCGAATCCTGAAAATCTTCTTCAATTTCAAACAAAGTTGTTAAATCTAACTTTTTTCCACAATCAATAGCAATATCAAGATCTGAAGATTCATTTGATTTACCAGTAATTCTGGAACCAAAAATTATTATTGTGCAATTACATATATGTTTTTTTAAAATTTCTATAATTAAATTAAAATATTCCTCTTTAATATCAAAAGTCATTTTTTTCTTTAAGCCTCTCTAATAAAAATTTAGCATCATTTATAAATTCTTTTGATACTTCAAAAACTTCTTCTGCAATTTCAATATTATATGTGTGAGACGTTAAATTCCTATATTTATGGTATTTAAACCATTTTTGAACATTATCTATAAGTTTATTTTCATAACTTAATCTAAAGAGTTCTTTTCTTGGTATGCCATCTACATAAATTTTTCCTATATTTTCTTCAAGCCATCTTTTCATAAATTTCCAACATAATTCATATGTAAATTCAAAGTTCTGTATAACTCCAGCTTTAATTCCATATCTAAATGTTACATCAAGAGATTCCATAAATTCATTATCATTTGTTTTTTGTATAAGCGTATCCAGAGAATTTATAGCTTTTTCAAGACTGCTAATATCTAATGCCATAAAAATCTCTCCTATTCATTACCAGCAATATCTATTTCAGAAACAATAACAGATGGCGAAATTGCGCCTCCAAATGAAATCCACATATCATTTCCAATAGCTTCAATATTTTTTAAAATGTTGAGAAAATTACCTGAAACTGTGATTTGTTCAACACCACCAACAATTTCTCCATTTTCTACTTTTAATCCCTGTGCTCCTAATGAGAATTCCCCTGAAATTGGGTTAGCTCCAGAATGCAATCCTTCTAATGATGTAATAATTATTCCATTATCTAATTTTTTTATTAATTCATTAAAGTTTAGTTCTCCTGGTTCAACTAACAAATTAATTGGAGCAATTCCTCTTCCTGATGCATTGCCAGTTGATTCCTTTCCATCTTTTTTTGCTGTCTTTAAATTATATAAAAATGTTTTAAATTTCCCATTTTCTATGATATTCTTTTCCTTTGTAGGAACACCTTCATTATCAAATGCGGCATTTGACAATGATCCTTCATAATATGGCACATCTTTTATTTTTAATATATCACTACCTATTTTTTCTCCTATTTTTTCTTTTAAAGGTGACATATTTTTTTGTGCGTTTTCTGCAGAAATCATAGGTATTAACATAGTAGATATTAGTGATGCAAACTCATCTTTTCTAAAAATTACTCTATATTTTCCGCTTTTAACAGATTTAGCCCCGATTTTTGCTTTAGCTTCTTCAACTGCTTTTTGACTTATTTCTTCAACATTTAAATTTTCCGGTTTTGTTGTAAGACCATACCAAAATCCTGATCTCGGAGATTTATCTTTTGCCACTACTGAAATATATGCATATCCACCGTCACCTTTATATGATTTTTCAAGGCCTAAAGTGTTAGCCATTGAAACCTCCGTAACCTGATGGCCTAATACAGTCATAGGAACCATCATTATACTTTCATCTTTTGAAGCTATTTCATGCATTTTATTTAATTTTTCCATTTTTTCTTTTACACTTAATTTTTCAAATTCTCCATAATATGATTTTATATCAGGATATTCGCCTTTACCATCATAAAAAAAGTTTTCCTCTTCTGAATCAATTATTTCATAATTTGTTATTGCTTCTTCCAACAATCTTTCGGGAGCATCAAAAATTGTAGTTGAAGCGGATCCAATTTTCCCATTTTTCAATACTTTTAAAGAGATTGAACTATTATTTGCATCTTTGTATTCATCCATATTTCCATTGGCCAGTCTTATTGAAAATTCGTAATTTTTAGAATATGTTATTTGAGCTTCAAAACCTTTTTCTTTTGCTAATTTAAATACTTTATCTTTAAATTCATTATATGTCATTTATTTCGCCCCCCAACAATTATTTCAGAAACCCTTATAGTAGGTTGTCCAACATCCGCTGGAATACTACCAGAAATAGATCCACACATTCCCTGACCTCTGGCTATATCATTTCCAACCATATCTATTTTTTGTATTATTTCATATCCTTTTCCTATTAATGTTGCACCTCTAACTGGTTTTGTTATTTTTCCATTTTCTATTAAATAACCTTCATTTACAGCAAAATTAAATTCTCCTGTTGAAGGATTTACAGATCCTCCACCCATTCTTTTTGCATATAATCCGTATTCTGTGTTAGCAATAATTTCTTCAGGATAATTATCTCCAGGCAAAATGAAAGTATTAGTCATTCTCGATGTTGGAGCAAATGTATAATTCTGCCTTCTTGCACTACCTGTTGGTTCCATATTCATTCGTCTTCCGCCTAATTTATCTATCATATATCCTTTTAATACGCCTTTTTCTATTAACAAATTTCTTCTTGTCGGTGTTCCTTCATCATCTATATTTGTTGAACCCCATGCATTTGGTATTGTTCCATCATCAACAGCAGAAACGCATTCTGCAGCTACTTTTTGTCCTAATTTACCAGCAAAAACAGATGCACCTTTTGCAACAGAGGTTGCTTCAAGTGCATGGCCAACAGCTTCGTGGAAAATAACTCCTCCAAATTCATTTGCAATTACAACTGGCAATTTCCCTGCAGGTGCAGGTTCTGCTTTTACCATTTTCACTGCAGTTCTTGCTGCTAACTTACCTGCTTCCTCTACATCTATTCTATCGAAAAATTCAAACCCCATGCCTGCTCCTGGACCATAAAATCCCGTTTCCATTACTCCATTATCTTCAGCTACTGCTGAAATCATTAACCTTGTTCTAACTCTATTATCTTCTGCAAAAACACCTTCTGAATTTGCAACCAAAATATTTTGATTATATTCCCAATATCTAACAACTACTTGTTTTATCAAATCAGAATAGTTTTTCGCTGAACTATATGCTCTTTTCATAACATCAACTTTTTTCTTTTTTGTTATATCTTCAGGATATAATAATACTACATGCTTATTGTCAAATTTCTTTTCTGTTAGATTTAAAGTTAAATCCTTTATTTTTATTTCGCCAAGAGCTTCTCCAACTCTTTTTGCTACATTTAATAAACTTTCCCTACTTAAATCATTTGTGTATGCATATACTGCTTGAGTATTTAAAAATCCTCTTATACCAACACCAAAAGTATTGCCAGATGATGCATTTTCTAAGTCTCCATTTTTCATTTCAAATGTGTTGGTATATCTTTTTTCTACAAATACTTCAGCAAAATCTCCACCGTATTTTAATACGGTCCTGATTACTTCATTTACTAATTCCTTGCTTAACACTATTTCACCCCCGAAATTGTCAGTTTAATAATATTATATCACATTATCATATAATTAGCAAAGCTAATTATATGATAATTATATATATTCAAATCATAAAGGATTGATGTGCAAATTAGCGAAGCTAATTATATGATTAAATATATAGATATATTTAAGTTTTAATATGTTTATTAATAGAAAGAGTGTCTTATTAATAAAGCTAATTAATAATTCTCAAAAAACTTTTCAAATGTATTTATTATATAATTAATCATTTCATTTGTAATACCAGGATATACACCTATAAAAAATGTATTATTCATTATAATATCAGTATTTTTTAACTCATTATGAATTTTA